>NZ_JBDJAV010000070.1:0-32940 GCF_039649625.1 Plantactinospora sp. ZYX-F-223
CGGCCAGCATCCGCGCGAACGCCCGGTACGTGTTGGCCCCGAAGACCATCCGCTGCGCCTCGCTGTACACGGCGAGGCGGTGGTCGAGCAGCTCGGGGCCCTGCTTGCCCCAGTAGCCGCGCCAGTCGCCGCTGGCGGCGCCGAAGCCGTCGAGGCTGGAGAAGACGTCGAAGGTGTAGGTAGCGGTCATGATGCTCTCCTCAACTAGCGGTTGATCAGGTGTTGGGGATACCGGCGGTCGACCACGGCGAATATTCATCGCCGCTGGCCTCCTGGAAGCCGGCCGCCCCGGATGCGGCCCCAGGACTTGGCCACGGCCAAGACGGTGGCGAAGGGTCAGCGTGGTCAGCGACACGGCGGGGAAAGAAGGCACCACGGTGCGTGGCGGCACACCAGATGCAGTCAGGCCCGACCGGCGGAATCAGATGAAGCTGTACCTCATCCAGAACCCCGGCCTCGATCGCCCACTGCGCTGTGTGTGCGCCGATCACCTGCAACCGTCGAGCGGCACCGACATGTCGAGCACTGATGCAGCCAAGCCAACCTCTCGTGTTCGATCCAATCCAGTTTCCGCGCGGGTATGCCCGGCGTGATCTCCGGTACGGAGGCAATCATGACGCTGTTTCAGATCAGCTTCAGGTTGGATCGGCGCCCGTGTCGTCAGCCGCCGGCCCGTTGGCGCCCCGCTGCTATCGCATGATCGACCAGCGCAGTTGGCCTCGGACCGGCCCGCCCGAGGCATCCGCAGATGGGTACATCCGGATACCGTGCCGATCATCCCTACCGCCACCCAACGGCGCGGGCCGGGTTGTCGACGCCTCCCTCGTCTCGACCGAGGGAGAGCCGGGGAATGCCGACGTGTAACGACACGACCGGTGCGACGCGCGACCTCGACCGAGACGAAGTGAGGCCCACTCACGTCCGACAGCACGCGCCCCCTGATCGGGGTTCGCGCTGCTCAGGGGAGGTTCTGGCTGTTCGGGGGCGGAGGGCGTGGGATTCGAACCCACGAGGACGTTGCCGCCCTACCGGTTTTCAAGACCAGCGCCATCGGCCACTAGGCGAGCCCTCCCGGGGCCGTGGTCGTCGATGGAACGGCGGTCCACGGCCGTGCCTAGTGTGCCATGGCCGGCGGCCGGCCGGGCGTACCCGGCCGGGAGGCCACCGGCCGGATCGACAGGCGTACCCGGCAGGATCGACGGCGCCCGGGGGGTGACGGGCGTACCGGCGGGCACCGCCGACCGTCGTCGGGTTTGACCAACCGGACCGGACTCCGGGCCGAGGCGTGGGGCGGAAACAGGATGGGGTAAGACTGGACCGATGAAGGCGATCACGATTCCCGAGCCGGGCGGGCCCGAGGCGTTGGTCTGGGCCGACGTGCCCGAGCCGACCCCCGGACCGGACGAGGTGACGCTCGACGTCCGGGCGAGTGCGGTCAACCGGGCCGACCTGCTGCAACGCCAGGGGCACTATCCGCCTCCGCCGGGTGCTCCGCCGTACCCGGGCCTGGAGTGTGCGGGCGTGGTCAGCGCGGTCGGTGCGGAGGTGACCGGCTGGAGTGTCGGCGATCCGGCCTGCGCGCTGCTCAGCGGCGGCGGCTACGCCGAACGGGTGGCGGTGCCGGCCGGGCAGCTCCTGCCGGTGCCGGAGGGGGTCGACCTGGTCGACGCGGCGGCGCTGCCCGAGGTTGCCTGCACGGTCTGGTCCAACGTGGTCCAACTGGCCCGGCTCGGCATCGGGGAGACGCTGCTCGTACACGGCGGCGGCAGCGGCATCGGCACCTTCGCTATCCAGCTCGGCACGGCCCTCGGCGCCACCGTACTGGCCACCGCCCGGGGCAACAAGCACGACCGGCTTCGCGAGTTGGGCGCCAGCGGGGTCATCGACTACGCCGAGGAGGACTTCGTCGAGGCGACGAAGCGGCTCACCGACGGCCGGGGCGCCGACGTGATCCTGGACATCATGGGCGCGTCCTACCTGGGTCGCAACGTCAAGGCGCTGGCCACCGGCGGTCGGATCGTGGTGATCGGCCTCCAGGGTGGCCGCAAGGGCGAACTGGACCTGGCCGCGCTGCTGGCCAAGCGGGGCTCGGTGGCCGCGACCGCGCTGCGCTCCCGACCCGCCGTGGAGAAGGCCGCGATCGTCCGGGGCGTACGCGAGGAGGTGTGGCCGCTGGTCGAGTCGGGCGCGATCCGCCCGGTGATCTACCGTCGGCTGCCGATGTCGGAGGCGGCCGAGGCGCACCGGATCGTGGACTCCAGCGACCACCTCGGCAAGGTGCTGCTCACGGTCGAGTGAACCGCCCGGACCGTCGAGCGAGGACCGGGACGGCCCCGTCGGCCGATCAGCCGGTCGGGCACCGGCTCAACCGACTAGTCAACCGGATCAGCGGGACTGATCGACCGGATCAGCCCGGCTCTTCACCGGATCGGCCGGCCGCTCCGACCCGGCGGGCGGGGCGGGCAGCATCCGGCGTGGGCCTGGGCCCTGCGCGGCCAGCTCGTCGTCCGGGTTGTAGAGGTTGCAACCGCGCAGCGACAGGCAACCGCAGCCGATGCAGTTGGTGAGGTCGTCGCGCAGCCGGGTCATCAGGTCGATCTTCTCGTCCAGCCGGCGACGCCACCTCGCGGAGAGCCGCGCCCAGTCGGCCTTGGTCGGGGTACGCCCGTCCGGCAGCTCGGCGAGCGCCCCCCGGATCTCCTCCAGTGACACCCCGAGCTGCTGGGAGATCCGGATGAACGCCACCCGGCGCAGCTCGGCCCGGTCGAAGCGCCGCTGGTTGCCTCCGGTACGCCCGGCCCGGATCAGCCCGAGCCGCTCGTAGTAGCGCAGTGCCGAGGTCGCCACGCCGGAGCGGGCGGCCAGCTCCCCGATGGTCAGGGTCTCCTGCCGCACGGCGATCCCCCTCACAGACGGTCGGACCGGATCGATAGCTGTCCCGGAAAAGCCTTGAGTTGAAGCGAGCTTCAACTTGCAGGGTAGAGGCATGACCACGACAGCCACCACGCCAGGGCGTACCCGCCCGTCCGCACCGCACGTCCGGCGCTCCGGCCTCCCGGCCGCACTCGGTCCGCTGCTACGCCGGCTGACCGGTGACGAGAAACACGCGCCCAGCGCACACTCGACCCTCGACGTGCTCTGGGTGCTCTACGACCGTATCCTCCGGGTCTCCCCGGCGACCGCCGACGACCCCGACCGGGACCGCTTCCTGCTCTCCAAGGGGCACGGACCGGCCGCCTACTACGCGGTGCTCGCCGCCAAGGGGTTCATCCCGGAGCACTGGCTCGACGACCTGGCCGGCCCGGAGAGCCGGCTCGGTCACCACCCGGACCGGGTGCTGATCCCCGGCGTCGAGATCGGCACCGGCTCGCTCGGCCACGGCCTCGGGCTGGGCGTCGGCACCGCGCTCGGGCTCCGCGCCCAGGGCTTGGACCAGCCCCGGGTCTACGTCCTACTCGGCGACGCCGAACTCGACGAGGGATCGAACCACGAGGCGATGGCGTACGCCGGCGCGACCGGGCTGGGCACGCTCACCGCGATCGTGATCGACAACCAGTCCGCCAGCCACGGGTGGCCGGGCGGGATAGCCAGCCGGTTCACCGTGCACGGCTGGTCCGCCAGCACGGTCGACGGCCGGGACCACGACGCGATCGAGACAGCACTCGCCGCCCACCGACCGGAGCGGCCGCACGTGGTCGTCGCGGTCGTCGAACCGAAGGAGTGACCGACGATGCGCGACACCTTCGTCAACACCGCCACCGCACTGCTGGCCGACGATCCGCGTACCGCGGTCGTGCTCGCCGACATCTCGGCGTCGAGTTTCGCGCCCGCCGCCCGGCAGCACCCGGACCGGGTGCTCAACGTCGGGATCCGGGAGCAGTTGATGGTCGGGGTGGCCGGCGGGCTCGCCCTGACCGGGCTGCGCCCGATCGTGCACTCGTACGCCACGTTCGCCGTCGACCGGGCGTACGAGCAGCTCAAGCTCGACCTCGACCACCAGGGGGTGGGTGCGGTGGTGGTCAGCGTCGGCGCGTCGTACGACGGGGCGAGCATGGGCCGCACGCACATGTCCCCGGGCGACGTGGCCCTGCTGGACACCCTCACCGACTGGACGGTGCACGTGCCCGGGCATCCGGCCGAGGTGCCCGGGCTGCTCCGGGCCGCCGTCCGGCACGACGACCGGGTCTACCTGCGGCTCTCCACCCAGGTCAACGAGGTGCCACTGCCCGGCGCCGGGCGGCTGGCGGTACTGCGCCGGGGTTCGGCCGGCGCGGCCCTGGTGGTGGCGGTCGGCCCGATGCTCCACCCGGTGCTGGCGGCGGTCGCCGGGCTGGACGTGACGGTCGCGTACACCCACACGCCGCGCCCGTTCGACGTCGTCGGACTGCGGGAACTGGTCGGCGCGGCCACCTCGGCCGGTACCGCCCCGGCGGTGGTGCTGGTGGAGCCGTACCTGGCCGGTACGTCCAGCGCGCTGCTCGGCACGGTGCTGGGCGGGGTACCACACCGGTCGCTCTCGCTCGGCGTGGGCCGCACCGACCTGCGCCGGTACGGCGAGCCGGCCGACCACGCCCGGTGGCACGGCCTCGACCCGGCGGGCCTGCGCCGGTCGATCACCGAATTTCTCGGCTGACCACCGCTGCGACCGCACCCCTGGCCCGTAGCCGGGTCGGGGGTGGCCAGCCGGCCGTCTCAGCGCTGGCCGGGGGTCTCCCGACGGCGGGTACGCTCCCGGCTAAGGATCAGCAGCGCCTCGACGCCGTCCTTCCAGGTGATCTTCTTGCCCTCTTCCCGGTTGCGGGCCCGGTAGCTGATCGGCACCTCGTACGGGCGGATCCGGCGGCGCAGCAGCTTGCCGGTCACCTCCGCCTCCATCCCGAAGCCCCGGGAGCGGACGTCCAGCGAACGGTAGAGCCCGACCGGCATCAGCTTGAAGCAGGTCTCCAGATCCCCGATGTAGGAGTTGAACAGCACGTTGGCGGCGGTGGTGACAGCCTTGTTGCCCATCACGTACCAGAAGCTGTAGGCGCTGTGGCTGCCAAATGTCCGATTTCCGTAGACCACCGTGGCCCGGCCGTCCAATACCGGGGCGAGCAGCTTCGGGATGTCCTGCGGGTCGTACTCCAGGTCTGCGTCGAGGATCACCATGTATTCGCCCTCGGCGTTGTCCACCGCGGTCCGGATCGCCGCACCCTTGCCGGCGTTGCGGGGATGGGTGATCACCCGGAGCCGGGTGTCGTCGGCCCGGCCGAGGATCTCTCCGGTACCATCACGGCTGCCGTCATCGACCACGACGAGTTCGATCTCGCACGGATAGTCGACCGCGAGGGCTTGCTTGAGGGCGTCCGCGATGCGTTCTTCCTCGTTGTAGACCGGCATGAGGATCGAGAGCTTCACGGGGATCTCCACGGTGCCGACAACAAATCGGCCCTAGCCTAGCCTGATTACCGGCCTCCGCCATGCCTGGCATCCGCACCCGGCCTCCCGGATCACCTCCGTTCGGCGGGGTCGGAGCGGGCCGGCGGCGGGGTCGGAGCGGGCCGGCGGCGGGGTCGGGGTAAGGAGCGGCCACCCCCTCGGAGGTGACCGTTCTGCCCTCCGGCCAGTAACCAGACGGTGAAACCCGCGCCACCTTCCGGGGGCGTACCACCGGTTTCCGGGGGGATACTCGTGGCCGCCCGACGTCGGCTCGGCCGGTGGCCCCGCTGCTGACCGGCGGCTCAGACGGCTACGGCGGGGCTGAGTCGCGGTGCGCGGGCCGGTGCGGTCAGTCGGGCCGGCAGAGCCGCCGCCGTCGGCAGCGGGCGGTGCCCGGTGCCGAGCACGGCCGGGCGGTCGACCGGCGCGGCGGAGTTCGCCACCCCGCACCGGGCCGCCATCTTCGGCCGGAAGACCTGGCTGAACAGGGCGTCGAGCTGCCACATCTGGCTGGGCCGGTCGGCCCGGATCAGAAACCGCTCGCGTACGCCGTCCACGGCGGTCGCGGCCAGCTCGACCATCGAGGCTCGGGGGTCGGGGTTCCACGCGACGTTGTTGAGGTGCCGCAGCTCGGTGTTGAGGTGCAGCCGCAGCCGATGCAGCAGCCGGGTCTGCTCAGTGACCACCAGCCGGCGGGTGGTGAGCAGCAGCAGGCAGCCGTGCACGGGCTGTTCCGGGCGGGTGCACCGGGTCACCAGCACGGTGACCTCGCCGGCCGGTACGCAGTTGCGCAGGACCGGCAGGTGCCGACTCACGGTCGGGCTGGCCACCCCGGTCTCGGCGGCGGCCGGCAGGAACGTTCGACAGAACACATCCACGCCTTTCCCAACGAGATCCGGCCAGGGATGACGCGGCCGAGGCATGGATGAGAATGAAATTATAGAAGTTCCACGATGGTGGCGTTGGCCATCCCGCCGCCCTCGCACATGGTCTGGAGTCCGTACCGGACGCCGTGGTCCCGCATGTACTGGAGCATCGTGGTCATGATCCGGGCGCCGGAGCCACCGAGCGGATGGCCGAGGGCGATCGCCCCGCCCCGGGGGTTGAGCCGCGCGGGATCGGCCTCGGTCTCGGCCAGCCAGGCGAGCGGCACCGGGGCGAACGCCTCGTTCACCTCGTACACCCCGATCTCCTCGATACCGAGCCCGGCTCGGCGCAGCGCCCTGGCGGTGGCCGGGATTGGTGCGGTGAGCATCAGCACCGGATCGTCGGCGGTGACCACGGCGGTGTGGATCCGGGCCAGCGGTCGCAGGCCGCGCTGCCGGGCCCACTCGGAGGTGGTCACCGCGAGCGCGGCGGCACCGTCGGAGATCTGCGAGGCGGAGCCGGCGGTGACCACCCCGTCGGCCCGGAACGGGGTCTTCAGCTCGGCCAGCCGCTCCAGGCTGGTCTCCCGGCGGATTCCCTCGTCGGCGACCGCCTTCGCGCCGTCCGGTACGACCACCGGGACGATCTCCGCCTCGAAGGCACCGGCATCCTGGGCGGCGGCGGCCTTCTGGTGACTGGCCAGCGCGTACTCGTCGAGCTGTCGCCGGGTCAGCCCCCAGCGGGCGGCGATCAGCTCCGCGCCGACGCCCTGGTTGAACGGCACCGGTTCGTCGGCGGCGAAGCCGGGCGTACCCCGGTAGCGGTCCCGGACCAGGTCGCCGTAGGGCAGGCCGGTGCCGGCCGGTCCGGGTGAGATGCTGCTGCCCATCGGCACCCGGGTCATCGACTCCACGCCACCGGCGACCACCAGGTCGGCCTGGCCGGAGGCGACCGCCGCCGCCGCGAAGTGCAGCGCCTGCTGGCTCGACCCGCACTGCCGGTCGAGCGTGGTGCCGGGCACCGACTCCGGCCAGCCCGCGGCGAGTACGGCGTTGCGGCCGACGTTCCAGGCCTGCTCGCCGACCTGGGAGACGCAGCCCCAGATCACGTCGTCCACCTCGGCCGGGTCAAGCCCGGCGCGTTCGGCGAGCGCCGTGAGCACCCGCGCCGAGAGGTCGACCGGATGCACGGTGCCGAGTGCTCCACCGCGCCGCCCGACCGGGGTTCGTACCGCACCGACGATGACCGCGTCCGCCATGTCTACTCCCCAGTAACTTGGCTACTCCGATCCTACGCCGTCGGTGGGTGGTGACCGGAAGAGGTCCCGCCGCACCGGTCCGCCCGGCGGCGGCGACCCGTGACCGCGCCCGGACGGCCGCCCGGGATGGTGATGGCATCCTGGACCCGTGCACTCCGAACCGGACACTCCCGCACGGCGCTGGCGCGTCGAGACCGCGCTGCCGGTGTGCAAGCTCGGCGGCGCGGCCCTCTTCGTCGCGCTCGGCGCCCTCTTCGCCGACGGCGACCCGGTACGACTCGGCATCGGACTGCTGGTCGGAGCCGTCCTGCTCGGCTGGGGCGTACGGGACCTGGTGGCGCCGGTCCGGCTCGCGGTGGACCCCGACGGGGTCACCGTGATCCAGGGCTTCGCCGGACGGCGGCACATCCCGTGGTCGGAGATCGAACGGATCACCGTGGACACCCGGCCCCGCCTCGGGCTGGCGACCGAGACGCTGGAGATCGACCGGGGCGCCTCGCTGCACCTGTTCAGCCGGTACGACCTCGGGGTCGCGCCGCGCGAGGTCGCCGAGGTGCTGCACGCCGTACGCGCCGGCGGCCCGGCCGGCGGCGGCCCGGCGTACTGAGCCGCCGGGCCGCCGGATCCGGCGGTCGGTCGTCGCGTCCGGTGCCCCGCCGAGCTTCAGGCGAGCAGGGCGGCGGACTGCATCAGGGTCAGGCCGGTCAGTACCAGTCCGATCACCGCACCGCCACCGACCTGGAAGAGCGTGCGGCGGGACCGGGGCGCGTAGGCCAGCACCAGGGCCATCGCCGCGCCGGCGGTCAGCCCGCCGAGGTGACCGGCGATGGAGATCCCGGGTACGGCGAAGGTGAAGACCAGGTTGACCACGAGGATCGGGATCACCGACGAGGTGTCCCGACCCAGTCGACGCATGATCACAAAGAGCGCGGCGAAGAGCCCGAAGATCGCGGTCGACGCGCCGACTGTCCGGGCGTTCGCCGGGCTGAACAGGTAGGCCGCGACGTTGCCGCCCACCCCCGCGACGAGGTAGAGCGCCAGGAACCGGAGCGGGCCGAGAGTGGCCTCCAGGGAGCGGCCCAGCACCCAGAGCGCCCACATGTTCATCAACAGGTGCAGCAGCCCGTAGTGCAGGAACATCGCGGTGAAGAGCCGGTAGTATTCACCGGCCGCGATGCCCTCCTCGACGCCGAACGGCCCGACCCGGTCCAGGCCGAGCACGGCGCCCCAGTCAGTCAGCGGGGTCGCCCCGCCGAGCAGGCCACCGAAGCCGGCCCCGGCCACCGCGTCGCCGCCCCGGGCGGTGTAGATGGAGAGCAGGATCAACGCGATGTTGATCCCGATCAGCACCTTGGTGACGTAGCCCCGGCGGCCGGCGGCACCGCCACCGAAGACGGTCCGCGCCGGCCGCTGGCCGCGGCGGCCCTCCGCCACGCACTCCGGGCACTGGTGCCCGACCGATGCCTCCCGCATGCAGTCGGGACAGATCGGCCGGTCGCACCGGGTGCACCGGACATAGGTCTCCCGGGACGGGTGGCGGTAGCAGACCGGTGTGGTCGGCGGCGACTCGCTCATGCCGCTGCTCCGCTCATGCCCGACCTCCGCCCGCTACGACTCATGCAGGCAAAGGTACCCGGGATCGACGTCAGCCGTCCTTACGCGCGATCTCGACGCGCTCGATGACCACATCCTGGAGCGGCCGGTCCTGTGCGCCGGTCGGGGTGTTGGCGATCGCGTCGACGACCTTCGCCGACTCCTCGTCCGCGACCTGGCCGAAGATGGTGTGCCGGTTGTTCAGGTGCGGGGTCGGCGCGACGGTGATGAAGAACTGCGAGCCGTTGGTGCCCGGACCGGCGTTCGCCATCGCGAGCAGGTACGGCCGGTCGAACCGCAGGTCCGGGTGGAACTCGTCGGCGAAGTTGTAACCCGGGCCACCCCGGCCGGTGCCGGTCGGGTCACCCATCTGGATCATGAATCCGCTGATCACCCGGTGCGAGATGGTGCCGTCGTAGTACGGTCCGCTGCCCGGCTGGCCGGTGCGCGGGTCGGTGTACTGCCGGGTCCCCTCGGCGAGTTCCACGAAGTTCCGCACGGTCTTCGGGGCGTGGTTCGGAAACAGCTCCAGCCGGATCGGACCGGCGTTGGTGTGCAGGGTTGCGTAGGCGGCCTCGGCCACGAGTACTCCTCGATCGACATGCCGCTGGCCGCGAGGTGCCGGCCGGCGGGACGGTCCGCCGGCCAGGAGGCGCAGGCCGGCGCTGGTAGGTGTTTCTATGCGGATCCTCCCATGTGCCCGTTCTGGCAGTGCGGGCGCATCCGAGGGTGCAGGATGACGGGGGAACAACACCCAAGGAGGTGGGGACCGGTGTTTGGATTCGGGGGGCGCAGATCCCGCAGGAAGCTCGTCAAGGCCGAACTGGGCGAGAGCCTCGATCACCTGATGCGCGCGGCCACCCACGCGGCGTCCGGGGTCGGGGCAACGGTGGGGCCGCGGGCGGACGCCGCCCGGGCCTATCTCGCGCCGACGGCGACCAGGGTGCGGGCGACGGCGTCGGACGGCTGGGAGTCGGCGATGACCAGGTTCGCACCGTTGGCCACGGCCGCCACGGACGGCGCCCGCCAGGCCGGCTCGGTCGCCCGTAAGGCGAGGTCGAAGAAGATGAGAGCGATGCGGAAGAAGAACTCGATGATGCGTCGACGCTGGCCGGTCCTGACCGGGCTGTTGGTCGCGGGGGCGGTGGCCGGCGCCATGGGCGCGGTCGCGATGCGGCGGCGCGGGCAGCGCCCGTGGGACGAGTACGACCCGGCGGCCACGCTGGACGCCGTACGCGACGACGCCGCCACGATCATGGGCAACTCGGCGGGCGGCATGACCCGGGAACCCACCGGGCCGAAGTCCGCGCCGATGGAGAAGGCGAAGGACCGTACGGCGACGGCCGGCGAGAAGATCTCGACCGGGCCGATCACCGAGGGGGCCAAGAAGGTGGCGACGAAGAGCGGCGACAAGTCCGACGGGCTGCTTGGTACGGCCGCGTCGCGCAACAGCGGCAACTGAGCGCCCCGGTGGTACGGGCGCACCACCCGGAGCGGTTCCGGGCAGGTGGCGTCGTCCGGGGACGGTCACAGCGGCGTGGGGCGGGAACGCCCCACGCCGCGACCGTACGCGCCGCCGGTGCGGATCAGAGCCAGCGGTTGCGCCGGAACCAGCGGTAGAGGCCGAGCGAGATCAGCAGCATCAGCGCGAGTACGACCGGATAGCCGTACTTCCAGCCGGTCTCCGGCATGAAGTCGAAGTTCATCCCGTAGATGCCGGCGATCGCGGTCCAGACCGCGGCGATGGCGGCCCAGGCGGCGATCTTGCGCATGTCGTTGTTCTGGTCGACCGTGACCTGGGCCAGCCGGGCCTGGAGGATCGAGTTGAGCAGGTCGTCGTAGGAGTTGACCTGCTCCACCGTGCGGGTCAGGTGGTCCTGCACGTCCCGGAAGTACCGCCGGATCTCCTTCGGCACCTCCCGGTTGACCTGCGCGGTCAGCGTCATCATCGGGCGTTGCAGCGGGACGACCGCCCGCTTGAACTCGACCAGCTCCCGCTTCATCTGGTAGATCCGCTGGATCCGGCCGTGCGCCTGCCGGGCGAAGACCTCGCCCTCCAGCACGTCCAGGTCATCACCGACCCGGTCGGTCACCTCCAGGTAGATGTCCACCACCCGGTCCATCACGGCGTACGCCACCGCCCACGGCCCCTGGCGAAGGATCTCCTGCCGGGCCTCCAGGTCGGAGCGGACCGGCGCCAGCCGGCAGGCGTCCCCGTGCCGGACGGTGAGCACGAAGTTCGGCCCGATGAAGAGCATCACCTGGCCGGTCTCGATCACTTCGGAGTTCTCGGTCAGCTCGCCGTGCCGGACGTACCGGACGGTACGCAGCACCAGGAAGCTGACCTCGCCGAAGCGCTCCAGCTTGGGGCGCTGCTCCGCCTTGACGGCGTCCTCGACGGCCAGCTCGTGCAACCCGTACGCCGCCGCGATGCCGGCCATCTCCGCCTGGCTCGGTTCGTGCACGCCCAGCCACACGAAGGCGCCGGGCTGCTGCCGCGCGGCGTCCAGCGCCTCGGCGTAACCGAGCTGTCCCGGCTGGCGTACGCCATCGACGTAGAGCCCGCAGTCGACCACGCCCTGCCCGTCCGGCCGGGAGTTCTCCGGGGTCCGCTGCTGACCGACCTCGGTGCTGAGCATCCGGGTCACCGCCCGCACCGGTGCCGTCCAGGCCCGGGGTCTCGGCCGGCTGTTCCCACTGACCGCCACTCGATCGGAATCGGTTTGATCCGGCATCGCCACCGCCCCCTTTCGGCCCGTTCGGTCGCGGGTTGCAGCGTACGCCGCCGGCACTCGGCGCCGGACATGTCGCGGATCACCCCTGGCGGCGCCGCTGGTGGGACGTGTTCGCCAGCGCCGGCCCGGAAAAGTGGCGCCGGGTGGACCGTCCACGTCGGGGGGTAAGGTGCGGACGGCCCACCCGGCACCGTGGGGGCGGGGGTTCTGTTCCGGGCGCGCCAGCCGCAGCCGGAAGCCTGCCGTCCCGGGGCGGAACGAGCGGCCTCCACGCGAGTGGCGCTCGCAGCATTGTGGGCCGGCTACCGGCGCGTAGGAAGCCCCGAAATTCGCCGACGGCCACTATTGTCAGATATCTGACAGAAGATTCCCACCGAAACGCCCGGTCGGCTTGACATCCGCCCGCCGGCCGAGCGACCGAAGGCCCCGCCCCGGCACCGCCCACCCGCTCCGGACGCGAAAAGCCGGGGTACGGCCACCGGGCGGTGTTCGCCCCGGCGGCGTACCCCGGCATCCGTCGCACCGGTCAGCCGTGGAACACCGGTTACTCGCGTACCGCCCGCACCGCGTCGGCGAGCCGGCGGACCCCCTCGTCGATCTGGTCGACGGTCACCCCGGAGTACGCCAGCCGCAATGCGTGCTGGCCCCCCTCCACCAGGAAGTCGCTGCCCTTGACGACCGTGACGCCCCGCTCGGCCGCGGCCGGCGCCAGCCGGTCCACGTGCACGTTCTGCGGCAGCTCGATCCAGAGGAAGTAGCCGCCGTTCGGTTCGGTGAACCGGGCGTCCGGGATGTGCTCCCGCAGTGCGGCGGCCAGCGCGGCGGCCCGCTCGCCGAGCGCGGTGCTGACGGTCCGGATCGACCGGTCCAGGTCGCCGCTGACGCAGAACTGGTGCACGATCGCCTGGGCCACCATGCCGGGCGAGATGTAGAGGTTGGTCGCCTCCTTGGCGATGTCCGCGATCAGCGGGGCGGGGCCGACCAGGTAGCCGACCCGGACGCCCGGGCAGACCGTCTTGGTGAAGCTGGAGGCGTGCACCACGCTGCCCTGCCGGTCGAGCGAGAGCATCGAGGGCAGGGGTTCGCCCCGGAACCGGATGTCCGCGTACGGGTCGTCCTCGAAGATCGTGAAGTCGTACTCGGCGGCGAGGTCGAGCAGGGCCTGCCGCTTCTCCGCCGACAGGGTCACCCCGGCGGGGTTCTGGAAGTTGGGGATGATGTGCGCCAGCTTCGGGCGTACCCCGGACTCGAGCAGTTTGCCCAGCTCGTCGGTGTCGACTCCGTCCGGCTGGATGGTGACCGGGTGCAGCTCACCGCCCTGGCGTTGCAGGTTGAGCAGGGTCCGGTCGTAGGTCGGCCGCTCCACCACGACCGCGTCGCCGGCGCGTACCAGGTGCTGGAACAGGAACGCGTCGGCCTGGAGGGACCCGTTGGTGACCAGGACCTGGTCGACCTCGACGCCGTGCTTGTCGGCGATCCACTTCCGCAGGGGCGGGTATCCGACGGATGTCCCGTACCCGGTGATGCCGGCGGGGTCGGCGTCGAACGCGCGTCCGGCCGCGGCCTTCAGCCCCTCGATGTCGACGATGTCCAGCGACGGCGCCCCACGGGCGAAGGAGATCAGCTGCTCGACAGTCATGACTACCCAGCGTACGGGCGCTGCCAGCGTCCCGGGCGGAGGCACGACAATGTCCGTATCTTGGGCGACCGAAACCGGCCGGCGGGCGATTCGCCCCGGCTGGTGACGGTCCGGCGCCCGCTGGACGGGACGGCCGGACCCTCGGGCTTCGGGTCGGTCAGATCGAGGCGACCGCCGGGGCGCCGACCCAGACCCGGACGATGTCCCGGACCGAGATCATCCCGATCACCTCGCCGTCGTCCAGCACCACCAGGTGCCGAAAGCCGCCCCGGGACATCGCCTCGGCGGCCTCGTGCACCGTCCAGTCCGGTCCGGCGTAGACCACGTCCCAGGTCAGGTGCGCGGCGGTCCGTTCGACGTCGACGTCGAGGCCGGCGCCGACGGCCTTGAGCACGTCGCGCTCGGTCATGATGCCGATGCCCTCGGAGTCGGGGTCGACGACGACCGCGGAGCCGACGCCCCGCTCGGCCATCATCTCGGCGGCCTGCCGGAGGGAGTGCTCCGGGCCGACCACCAGGACATTGCTGGACATCGCTTCACGTACCCGCATCACTCATCACATCCTTGGGACGGGGACACCGGTTAGGGACAGACTGGACGCTCCGCCGGGGAACCACAAGCGGCGGTGTGGGCGGCGGGACCGGGGTGGCTAGTCTCGACGCGTGTCCACAGAGCCCCTACGCTGCGCCGGAGCCCTGATCGTCGACGACGAGGGCCGGATCTTCATCCAGCGACGGTCCCCTCACCGGAAGCTCTTTCCCAACACCTGGGACATCGTCGGTGGTCACCTCGAACCGGGCGAGACGGTCGAAGAGGCGCTGTTCCGTGAGGTCACCGAGGAGACCGGCTGGACCGTCTCGCTGGTGCTGGGCACGGTCGGCGAATACCGGTACACGCCCGAGGACGGCATCGACCGGATCGAGACCGACTTCCTCGTCCGGGTCGACGGCGACCTCGCCCGCCCCCGGCTGGAGGCGGGCAAGCACACCGAGTTCCGGTGGCTCGGCGAGGACGAGGTCGCCGTGCTCGACGAGCACCGCGACGTCAACGACGGGCTGATCCGGCGGATCGCGGAGGACGGTTTCCGCGCCCTGCACCTGATCGGCCTGTGAACGACCCGGTCCCGCTCGCCCCGCACCAGGCCGCCGCGCTGGTCTGGCCGGCCGTCGACCGGGTCTTCCGCACCGTCATGGCGACCACCCGGGTCCGGGGCGGCGCCGAACTGATCCAGAGTTACGGCGGGCCGGCCGCGACCGGCTTCCTGATCGACTTCCGGACCCGGCTGGCGGCGCCCGGCGGCACCATCGACCGCGCCGGGCTGGCCGCCCTGCTCCGCTACGGCGACCTGGCCGAGTGCCAGCGGGTACTGGACAAGCAGGTCGCGCACGGGATGCTGTACCGGCTGCCGGACGGCGGCGTGCTGGCCACCGAGCGCGGCCGGGCCTTCCTGGCCGAGCTCGCCGAGCTGCACGCCGAGGTGACCGGGGAGATCTGGGCCGGGCACCCCGAACGGGTACGCCGGCTCGTCGGCATCCTCGGCCGGTTGCTCTCGGCCGCGCTCGACGAGCTGCGTCCCGCCGAGCTGCCGGTACCGGGCACCGGGCACGGTCACCTGCCACCCAACCCGGCCGAGACCGTCCCGGTCGACGGGCCGACCGACGGGCGGGCGTTCGAGGCGGTGGCACCCCCGTACGAGCCGGACGGCACCCCGCCGGGCGTGCTGCTGCTGAACCGGCTCGGCACGCTCCGGTACCACCGCGCCGACGCGCACGCCGCCGCGTGGCAGGCCGCCGGGCACACCGCCCGGAGCATCGCCGAACTCGCGGCGGGGCCGGAACGGCTCGCCATCGAGCTGGAGACGGACCGTCGGGCGGCCGGCCCGTACGCCGGGCTGACCCCGCCGGAACGGCTGCGGCTCCTCGCCGACCTGGCCGCGCTGCCCGGTTGAGCACCGGGCCCGCCCGCCTCCCGGAAGAGCTGCCGCAGCTCGCCTTCCGTTACCTGCCTCGACGGGTGGTTTCCGCCCGTTCACCCAGCGTTGCATCGACATGGGTTAGCCGGCTGTTTGCCGGGAATTCGTACTCCTGACACGCAGCGCTATCCTCCGTGCGTTGGACGTGTCGCGAGGAAGGACCCGGAATGATCGGTGTGGTACTGGCCGCGGGGGCGGGTCGCCGGCTGCGGCCGTACACGGACACCCTGCCCAAGGCACTCATTCCGGTCGACGGCGAGACCACGATCCTCGACATCGCGCTGCACAACCTGGCCGAGGTCGGGCTGACCGACGTGACCGTGGTGGTCGGGTACGCGGCCGAAGCGGTCGAGGCCCGGCAGTCCGCTCTCTCCGACCGGTACGGCGTGAAGCTCAGCCTGGTGCACAACGACCGGGCCGAGGAGTGGAACAACGCGTACTCGCTCTGGCTGGCCCGGGAGCACTTCGCCCAGGGCGCGCTGCTGGTCAACGGCGACACCGTGCACCCGGTCGACGTGGAGCGGACCCTGCTCGCCCGGCGCGGCCCCGGCATCCTGCTCGCGGTCGACACCGTGAAGAAACTCGCCGACGAGGAGATGAAGACGGTCTTCGACGACTCCGGCCAGCTCGTCCGGATCAGCAAGCTGATGGACCCGGCGCAGGCGTACGGGGAGTACATCGGGGCGACCGTGATCGAGTCCCGGGTCGCCGGTGAGCTGGCGGACGCGCTGGAGGCGACCTGGCGGCGCGACCCCAACCTCTACTACGAGGACGGCTACCAGGAGTTCGCGCAGCGCGGTGGCGAAGTGCGGGCGGCACCCATCGGCGACCTGCCCTGGGTCGAGGTCGACAACCACGAGGACCTGGCCCGAGCCCGGGAGATCGCATGCCACTACTAGCCCGTACCGTCAACACCCCGCTGGTGATCGACGTGCGCCGCGGCGCGGTCGCGGACCTCGGCGCGCTGCTGGCCGACCGGAGGATCTCGGCCGGCGGCGAGGTGGCGGTGGTGGTCGGCCCCGGGCAGGGCGAGCGGATCGCCGAGCTGTGCCGGCCGGGTCTCGGCAACGCCGACGTCTTCACCGTGACCGGCGGCACCCTGGACGCGGCCCAGGAACTCGGTGAGAACCTGCGCCGCCGCTCCTACGACGCGGTGGTCGGGATCGGCGGCGGCAAGACCATCGACACCGCCAAGTGGGCCGCCTCGCGCTACGGCATCCCGATGGTGACCGTGGCGACCAGCCTGGCGCACGACGGCATCGCCTCGCCGACCGCCTCGCTCGACCACGACGGCGGCAAGGGCTCCTACGGGGTGCACATCCCGATCGCCATCGTGGTCGACCTGGACTTCGTGGAGAACGGCCCGGACCGGCAGACCCAGGCCGGGATCGGGGACGCGCTGAGCAACCTCAGCGCGGTCGCCGACTGGGAGCTGGCCCACCGGGTACGCGCCGAGCCAATCGACGGGCTCGCCGTCACGCTGGCCCGCTCCGGTGCCGAGGCCCTGCTCAACCACCCCGGGAAGATCACCGACGACGCCTTCCTGACCACCCTGGCCGAGGCGCTGATCCTGGGCGGGATCGCCTCCTCGATCTGCGGCTCGACCCGGCCGGTCAGCGGCGGCTGCCACGAGATCTCGCACGCGCTGGACCGGCTCGACCCGGGTGCCGCGTCGCACGGCGAGCAGGTCGGGCTCGGCGCGCTCTTCTGCACCTACCTGCGCGGCGACCTGGAGCGGTTCGGCCAGCTCGCCTCCTGCCTGCACCGGCACGGGCTGCCCACCACCCCTGCGGAGCTGGGGCTGACCGACGAGGAGTTCGTGGCCGCCGTCCACTATGCCCCGAGCACCCGGCCGGATCGATACACCATTCTGGAACACCTCGACCTGGCTCCTGACGCGATCGGTGAACGGCTGGCAAACTACGGCGATGCAATCCGTGAACATCTCGGCTGACCTGGTGTCCCCGCCCACCGCCGCCGACTTCTACCGGGTCAACCGGGGCGGTGGCCTGTTCAGCGAGGCGATCAGCCAGCGGATCGGCGCCGCCCTGGCCCTGGCCGCGCACCGGATGGGGCTGCCGCCCACCGCGCTGACCATGGGCAACCTGGTGCTCGGGCTGGCGGTGTCGGTGACCGTGGTGACCCTGGCCGGGCCGGTCGCCGCCGGGGACGTACCGGCCTGGGTGGTCGGGCTGGTCGCGCTGCTCGGCTGGCAGTTGGCGTACGCCCTGGACTGCGCGGACGGGCAGCTCGCCCGGGTCACCGGCCAGGGCAGCCCGGCCGGCGCCCGGGTGGACGTGCTCTGTGACGTGGCAGCCCAGATCGCGCTGGTCACCGCGCTGTCGGCGACGGCGGTGGCGCAGCGGCCCTCGGCACCGATCTGGCTGGTCGCGGCTTTCGCCGGCACCTGGATGGTCAATCTGGTGACCTCGGTGATGGCGGCCGGCCCGAACGCGGCCAGCATGGTCACCTCGACCTCGCTGCCGGTCCGGCTGGTGAAGCTGATCCGGGACTACGGTGCGGTGATCTTCCTGGCCGGGCTGGTGCTGACCGTCGTACCGGAGTGGACCACCTGGCTGATCGCCGCGTTCACGGTCGTCAACGGCGGCTTCCTGCTGGCCAGCATCGCCTTCTCGGCCCGCGCCTCGCTCCGCTGACCTCGGCCGCACCCGTCGGGCCGCACCGGCGGCCGGCGGGTGCGACGCGCAGGCCGACCACCGGCCGGGGTGGTCAGCGCCGCGCCAGCCCGGCGTAGACGTCCAGGAGTTGCTTGGTGACCACGTCGGGGTGGAAGGTGCGCTCGTAGCGGGCCCGGGCCAGCGGGGCCACCTCGGCGGCGGTCTGCCGGGCGGTGGGCAGCGAGGCAGCCAGCTCGGCCGGTTCCGGCCGGACGAGCCAGCCCGCCGCACCGGCCGGGTCGTCCGCGCCGACCAGGTACGGGATGCCGCCGAGCGCGGTACCCAGCACCGGGCGGCCAGCGGCCAGCGCCTCGATCACCACCGTGGGCAGCACGTCGTGCCAGGTCGGCACGGCCAACACCACGGCGGTGGACCGGAGCGCGGCGGCCACCCCGGCCCGGTCCAGCGGGCCGAGGAACTCCACGTCGGCACGCTCGGCGGCGGCCGCCTCCGCCAGCGGGCGCAGTTCGCCGTCCCCGGCGATGCGCAGCGGGCCGAGCGCGCCGTCGGGGTGCCGGCGCCAGGCGTCGAGCAGCAGCCCGACCCCCTTCTCCGGGGAGAGCCGGCCGAAGAAGAGGAAGCCCTCGCCGAGCGGCGCCGGGATGCCGGGATCCGGGATGCCGTTCGGCTTGACCACGATCCGCTCGGCCGGGATGCCGTAGTCGCGCAGGTGCGCGGCGATCCCGGAGGTGAGCGCGATGTAGCGGTCCACGGAGCGCCAGGTCGGCCGGTGCACGGCCAGCGTGGTCGCCATCAGCGCGCTCTGCGCCCGGGAGCCCCGGTAGCAGCGGTGCACGATCGCCGGCACCCCCAGGGCCCGGCCCCGGCAGTCCTGGCAGATCTTGCCGTCCCGGAAGTAGAGCCCGGAGGAGCAGACCTGCCGGTAGTTGTGCACCGTCTGCACCACCGGTACCCCGTGCCGGTGCGCGGTCCGGACCACCCAGGGCGAGAGCAGCGGGTACGGGTTGTGCAGGTGCAGTACGTCCGGCCGGTGCTCGGTGATCAGCCGGCTCAGCTCCTGCTGCGCCTTTGGCGCGTAGATCGGCGAGATCGGCAGCAGCGCCTTGGCGGCCGGCGAGAACTCCGCGATCTCGTCGGAACTGCGCAGGAAGGGATGGACGGTCACCCCGGCGGCCCGGAGCTGACTGATCTCCTGGTCGACGATGGTGTTCTCGCCGGACGGCTGCGCCTCGCGGTACCGGTTGTGCGCCACGATCACCTGCACGCCGGTCGCTCCTCCTCCATGATCACGTCCTCCCGCCGTCCGCGCGTCGGGCGCGTGGCCGGGATTGAACGCTACCGTTTATCTCGTGCCTGAGTTACCTGAGGTGGAGGCGCTCGCCGGCTACCTGCGCGAGCGGGCGGTCGACCGGCGGGTCGACCGGATCGAGGTGGCGGCGATCAGCGCCCTGAAGACGTACGACCCGGCGCCGTCGGCGGCCGCCGGTCGGGAGGTCGTGGGCGCGGGCCGGCACGGCAAGTTCCTCGACGTGACGCTGGCCGGCGACGGTGTGCCGGAGCTGCACCTGGTGGTGCACCTGGCCCGGGCCGGCTGGCTGCACTACCGGGACGCGTTCAACTCGGGCGTGCCGCTCAAGCCCGGCAAGGGCCCCATCGCGCTGCGGGTACGCCTCGACGACGGGTCCGGTTTCGACCTGACCGAGGCCGGTACCCAGAAGAAGCTCGCCGTGTACCTGGTGACCGATCCGAGCCAGGTGCCCGGGGTGTCCCGGCTCGGGCCGGACGCGCTCGCCGCCGACCTGTCCACCTTCGCCGAGCGGCTGCGCGGCCGACGGGGCCAGGTGAAGGGCGTGCTGACCGACCAGGAGGTGCTGGCCGGGGTCGGCAACGCGTACTCGGACGAGATCCTGCACGCGGCGAAGCTGTCGCCGTTCGCGCTGACCAACCGGCTCACCGACGAGCAGATGGCGGCGCTGCACGAGGCGACCCGGCAGGTGCTCGGGGACGCGGTGGCGCGATCGCTCGGTCAGCGGGCGGCGGAACTGAAGGGGGAGAAACGGGCCGGATTGCGAGTGCACGCCCGGACCGGGCTGCCCTGTCCGGTCTGTGGCGACACGATCCGTGAGGTGTCGTTCGCCGACTCCAGCCTGCAGTACTGTCCGAAATGCCAGACCGGCGGCAAGCCGCTCGCCGACCGCCGGCTCTCCCGGCTGGTCCGCTGACCGGGGTCGACGCCGCTCCCGCGCCGAGTGATCGGCGTTCGCGGCTGCGTGGTCATGCTTGTAGCTTGAGCGATCCTGCTTGTACGGTAAGTGATCCCGGCTCGTACACCGGGTCAAAAACGCCCACTGGTCAAGAAACCGGCAACCGCCGGGCTCTACCGCCACCGCTATCCGTCGGTATAGTGACCCCGGTCTGCGACTCCGCTGTGGGCGGCCCGGCTCTCGTTGCCGGCGGGGCGGACGGGGTGCTTTCCTTCGGGTCGGTGTCCCCGGCGATCACAGTTCGGCCTCCGCGCCGCGAGACGGCGCTCCGGACCGAATGAGGATCGGGGCCTGCATGGGAGAGACTGAGACGGTGGGCGACCCGAGCCCTTACGGCAAATGGGCGGCACGTGTCACGCGGGAGGACGTGGGTGAGGTGACGACAAGCCTCCAGCGCCCGGTAGGCAGCGGCCAACCGAGTACTCTGCGTCACGTCGACAGCTTCGAGATCCAGCCACCGACCACTCCACAGCCGAACGGGGTACCCCGTTCGGCGTGGGCGCGGGCGCGTCGGCGGGTGTCCCGCTGGCACCGGCCGTACATCGCGATCCTGCTGCTGCTGGACTTCGGAGCGGCGGTACTGGCGAGCTGGCTCGCGATCTCGCAGTTCGAACAGGCCCGGGCCGGCTTCCAGATCAACGACGACGACGCCACCTGGTTCCACACCGTGTCGTACGTCCTGCTCCCGATCGGCTGGTTGATCCTGCTCTGGGGCAACGGCGCGTACGACCGCCGCTACCTCGGGCTCGGCACCGACGAGTTCAAGCGGGTCACCCGGGCCGGGGTCGCGGTCGCGGCCAGCGTCTCGTTCCTCGCCTTCGCCACCAAGACCGACCTGTCCCGACTCACCGTCGGCACCGCGCTGCTCGGCGCCCTGCTGCTGATCCTGCTCGCCCGCTCCGCCGCCCGGTTGATCCTGCACACGGTGCGCCGGCGGGCCGGGCAGGCCGCGCAGCGGATCGTGCTGGTCGGCACCCTGCCGGAGGCGCTGGAGGTCTACACGGCGATCAGCCGCAGCCCGGCCGCCGGGCTGATCCCGGTGGCGATCCACCTCACCGACGGTTACGCCGCGGCCCGGGGCATCGAGACGCCGATCCCGGTCTACGCCGGCCGGGACATCCTCTCCCTGGTCCGCGAGGTCGGTGGCGACACCATCGCGGTCTGCGGCTCGGCCAGCACCGAGCCCGGCGAGCTGCGCCGGCTGGCCTGGCAACTGGAGGGCTCCGGCGTCGACCTGATCGTGGCGCCGCAGCTCACCGACATCGCCGGCCCCCGGGTGCACATCCGGCCGATCGAGGGCCTGCCGCTGCTGCACGTCGAGGAGCCGACGCTCTCCGGCCCGGCGCTGCTGGCCAAGAACCTGCTCGACCGGCTCGCCGCCGGGCTGGGGCTGCTGCTGCTGATCCCGCTCTTCGTCGCGATCGCGATCGCGATCCGGATCTCCGACCCCGGGCCGGTCTTCTTCCGGCAGCCCCGGGTCGGGCACGAGGGCCGGACGTTCCGGGTCTGGAAGTTCCGGACCATGTACGTCGACGCCGAGCAGCGCCTCGCCAGCCTGGTCGACCAGAACGAGACCGACGGCATGCTGTTCAAGATCAAGCAGGATCCCCGGGTCTTTCCGGCCGGGCGGTTCCTCCGGGCCAGCTCGCTCGACGAGCTGCCTCAGTTGATCAACGTACTCTGGGGCGAGATGTCCCTGGTCGGTCCCCGCCCGCTCCCCGCCGACGACGGTGACTTCCTCGGCGACGTACGGCGCCGGCTGCTGGTCCGGCCCGGCATCACCGGGCTGTGGCAGGTCTCCGGCCGCTCCGACCTCTCCTGGGACGAGGCGGTCCGGCTGGACCTCTACTACGTCGACAACTGGTCGCTGGCGTACGACCTGAGCATCCTGTGGCGGACCGTCGGGGTGGTACTGGCCCGCAAGGGCGCGTACTAGCGGATACCCCCGGCGAGGCGGATACGGCCCGACCGGTGGCTTGGCGAACCGGTCGACCAACCGTCAGGATCTCTACGTGGGGTGGCCTAACCTGTCCACGGCGGTCGCCGTGGTGGCGATGATCAGTGCGCTGGCGGCTGCCCTCTTCGCCGTCGTCCGGCTCCGGGCCCGGCAGGGCATCGCCACCGCCACTCAGCGGGCCACCTACGACGTGCTGCACACCGCCGGGCTGGCCGCCGAACCGCTGCGCGCCGGGCTCACTCCGGCCGGCGCGGCCAAGGCAGTACGCCACCTGCGTACCCTGGTCGGCTCCGCCGGACTCGCGCTGGCCGACCAGGACCGGTTGCTCGCCCTCGACGGGCGCGGCGGCCACCACGGCGAGCAACTCCTCGCCGCCGCCGCCAACACCATCAGGACCCGCCGGTCGACCGTGCTCGGCGAGTCGGACCTGCGCTGCGACCGGGTCGACTGCCCGGTCCGGGGAGCGGTGATCGCGCCGCTGACCGGTCCCGACGGCCGGGCCGGCGCGGCGCTGGTGGCGATCGCCGACGACCAGCCGGCGCCCGGCCTGGTGCAGGCCGCCCTGGAGACCGCGCACTGGGCCGGTGCCCAACTCGCGCTCGCCGAACTCGACTCGTCCCGGGAGCGGCTGGCCCGGGCCGAGGTACGCGCCCTGCGGGCCCAGATCAGCCCGCACTTCATCTACAACGCGCTGACCGCGATCGGCTCGTTCGTCCGGACCGACCCGGAGCGGGCCCGGGAGCTGATCCTGGAGTTCGCCGAGTTCACCCGTTACTCGTTTCGGGCGCACGGCGAGTTCACCACGCTCGCCGAGGAGTTGCGCTCGATCGACCGCTACCTGACCATCGAACGGGCCCGGTTCGGCGACCGGCTCCAGGTGAAGTTGCAGATCGCCCCGGAGGTGCTGCCGGTCAGCCTGCCGTTCCTCTGCCTGCAACCGCTGGTCGAGAACGCCGTCCGGCACGGGCTGTCCCGCAAGCCCGGGGTGGGGATGGTCAGCATCGAGGCCCGGGACGCCGGGGCAGAATGCCACATAACGATCGAGGACGACGGGGTCGGGATGGACCCGGCGGTGCTGGCCGCCGGCATCGCCGAGGCCGCCGCCGACCCGGCCGACGACTCCGGCCAGCACGTCGGTCTCTCCAACGTGGACGAGCGGCTCCGGTCGGTCTTCGGGGACCAGTTCGGCCTGGTCGTCGAGACCGACCTGGGATCGGGTACGAAGGTGAGCATGCGGATACCGAAGTTCCACCGCCATGTCCGGGCAAGCGCGTGACCGCCTGCGCGCACGTGCACCCGAGCGGGCGGGCGACCCGGAAGGCTGATCCGTGACCGGTTTCCTGCGCGTCCTGGCCGTCGACGACGAGCCACCCGCGCTCGACGAGCTGGCGTACCACCTGCGGGCCGATCCACGGGTGTCCCGGCTGCACACCGCCGGGGACGCGACCGAGGCGCTGCGGGTGCTCCGGGACGCCGACGTCGACGTGGTCTTCCTCGACATCCGGATGCCCGGACTCGACGGCATGGAGCTGGCCCGGGTACTCCGCCGGTTCGCCCGGCCACCGGCGATCGTCTTCGTCACCGCGTACGACGACGGGGCGGTCGACGCCTTCGACCTCGGCGCCACCGACTACGTACGCAAGCCGGTCCGGGCCGAACGGCTCGCCGAGTCGCTGCGCCGGGTGGTCGGCTCCCGGGTGGTACCCACCCATCCGGCGGCACTGGCCCGGGCCGAACCCGACCCGACGATCCCGGTCGAGCTGGCCGGCACCACCCGGATGCTGCCCCGCTCGGCCGTACGTTGGGTCGAGGCGCAGGGCGACTACGCCCGGCTGCACACCGCCGACGGCTCACACCTGGTCCGGGTGCCGCTGGCCACCCTCGCCGAGCGGTGGGCCGACGCCGGGTTCGTCCGGATCCACCGGTCCTACCTCGTGCAGCTCCGGCTGATCGCCGAACTCCGGCTCGCCAACTCGGGCTACGTGGTGGTGGTCGACGACACCGAGCTGCCGGTCAGCCGACGGCACACCCGGGAGCTGAAGGACAAGCTGGTTCGGGCCGCCAAGCAGGACTGGAACCGCTGACGGCTGTCGGCGTACCCGGTCAGGGGCGCTGCCGGGCGTCGAGCTCGGCGGCCCGGGCGGCGAGGTAGCGGCGCTCGGGCAGGCTCGCCGTGCGGCGGGCGGCCTCCCGGTAGCCGACCGCCGCCCCGGCCGGGTCGCCGGAGAGTTCCCGCAGGTGGGCGCGGGTGGCGAGCAGCCGGTGGTGGGTGGCCAGCCGCTTGTCGGCGGCGAGAGTGTCCAGCAGCGCCAGCCCGGCGGCCGGCCCCTGCACCATGGCGACCGCGACCGCCCGGTTCAGCGTCACCATCGGGTTCGGCGCGAGCTGTTCCAGCAGGTCGTAGAGGGCGAGGATCTGCGGCCAGTCGGTCTTGTCGACATGTTCGGCCTCGTCGTGCACCGCCGCGATCGCCGCCTGCACCTGGTACGGCCCGACCGGCCCCCGGGGCAGTACCTCGGTGATCAACGCGATCCCCTCGGCGATCCGCTCCCGGTCCCAGCTCTCCCGGTCCTGCTCGGCCAGCGGCACCAGGCTGCCGTCCGGACGGGTACGCGCCGGCCGGCGGGCGTCGGTGAGCAGCATCAGGGCGAGCAGCCCGGCCACCTCGGCGTCGTCCGGGAGCAGCCGGCGCAGCCAGCGGGTGAGCCGGAGCGCCTCGGCGGAGAGTTGCGGCGCGGTCAGCTCCGGCCCGGTCGACGCGGTGTAGCCCTCGTTGAAGATCAGATAGAGCACGTGCAGCACCGCACGCAGCCGCTCGGCCCGGTCCCGCCCCCCGGGCAGCGCGAACGGCAGTCCACTGGACTTGATGGTCTGCTTGGCCCGGCTGATCCGCTGGGCCATCGTCGCCTCCGGCACCAGGAACGCGGCAGCGATCTGCCCGGTGGTCAGGCCGCCGACCGCGCGCAGCGTCAACGCGATCTGGCTGGCCTCGGAGAGCGCCGGATGGCAGCAGAGGAAGAGCAGGGTCAGCGAGTCGTCCCGGTCCGTACCCGGATCGGCGTCCGCCGGCCGGCCCAGCAGCTCGGCTTGCGGGGTCGCCGCGATCACCGCGTCCTCCCGGCGCCGCCGCGACGCCTCGCTGCGGAACTCGTCCAGCAACCGGTGTACGGCGACAGTGACCAGCCAGCCGCGAGGATTGTCCGGAATCCCCTCGGCCGGCCAGTGCAGGGCGGCCCGGAGCAGCGCCTCCTGGGTGGCGTCCTCGGCGGCGTCGAACCGGCCGTAGCGGCGGGCCAGCGTGCCGAGGACCTGCGGTGCCAGTTCGCGCAGCAGGTCCTCGACACTCCGGTCCGCGATCACCCGTCCTCGCCGTCGCTCGGTCGTCACGCCAGGTCGGCGGCGGACTCGTGCAGGATCGGCCAGACCTCGACGGGTTCCTGGTCGGCCCAGGGCATGTCGGCGGCGATCTCGTACGCCCGCGCCTCGCTGGAGCAGTCCAGCAGGTAGAAGCTGGCGATGTACTCCTTCGTCTCCAGGTACGGCCCGTCGGTGACCGCCGGGGCGCCACCCTCGCGGCGTACCAGCCGGGCCGCGGCGGCGTCGGCCAGGCCGTAACCGCCGATCAGTTCACCGGTCTCGTGGTACCGCCGGTTGAACGCGTCCTGCTTGGCGATCTCCGCCGGCCACGACTCGGCCAGGATCGAGTCCCACTTCTCCTGGTTGCCATAGATCAGCAGCAGGTACTTCACCTCGGGTCCTCCGCTTCCGTCTCCGCGTACCCCGCCGGCACGCAGTCACCCTACGGACGGAGCCGTGCCGGCGTCCTCGACATCGCCGGCACTTTCCGGGACCGCCATTTCCCCGCACCCGTCCGCTAGTCGGCGAGGGCGCGGGCGAAGACCGACGGGGAATGCGGCTCGGCGCCGAACACGACGGTGGTGCCGGCGGCCCGGTCGACGGCGTCGTCCCAGCCCGGCGGGGCGGCGTCGGCGCCGCCCGGACCGAGCCGGGCGACCAGGTAGCCGGCCTCGCCCGGCCCGTCCACCACGCAGAGCGTCAACCGGTTGACCAGCAACCACTGGTCGTCCTGAGCCGGGCCGGGTGCCTCGACCGCCAGCCGCAGCACGGGGGAGCCGTCCACCAGCTCGAAACGGACGGCCTCCGGAGGAAGGAAATCAGGCATCCGGCGAGTATGCCGGTCGCCGATCACGGCGGCTCTCGGGCCGGCCCGCCCGGGTGAACCCGGCGGATAGTCTCGATCGCTGGCGGCCTGCCGGCTGCGCGACTCACCAACGGGGGAAGAGAAGAATGCCACCATCACGTCCGACCGTCACCCGCCGGGCTCTACTCGGAGCCGTCGTGCTCGCGCCGCTGGCCGGCTGTGCCAAGGACACGAGAACGGCATCCCCGCACCCTTCGGCTCCCCCTTCCGCCACGCCTCCGTCCACCGCGCCGCCCACTGCCGCAGCACCGCGACGCCACGACCACCTGGTCCGGTTGGAGCGCAAGTTCGACGCCCGGCTCGGGGTGTACGCCCTCGCCACCGGCACCGGCACCGTCGTCGCGCATCGGGCGGACGACCGGTTCGCGTTCTGCTCGACGTTCAAGGGACTCGCCGCGGCGGCGGTGCTGGCCCGCAACCCGATGTCGCACCTGGACACCGTCGTCCGGTACGCCGAGCGCGACCTGACGGCGAACGCCGTCATCACCCGGCGGCACGTCGGCAGGGGGATGACGATCCGGCAACTGTGCGATGCCGCGGTCCGGCACAGTGACGGCACCGCCGGCAATCTCCTGCTCCGGGATCTCGGCGGGCCGGCCCAGTTGACGGCGTACACGCGCAGCCTCGGTGACACGGTCACCCGGATGGACCGGATCGAGCCGGCGATCACCCAGGCCACCCCGGGAGATCCGCGCGACACCACCTCGCCAAGGGCGATCGGCACCGACTACCAGAAGATCGTGCTGGGCGACGCCCTCGTACCCGAGAAGCGCGCCTTCCTCCGCGACCTGCTGGAACGCAACGCCACCAGCGTCGGCGCCCGGCGCATCCGGGCCGGCGTGCCGAAGGACTGGACGGTGGCCGACAAGACCGGGACCGGCGGCTACGGCACAGTCAACGACGTCGGCGTCGTCTGGCCCCCGGGTTCCGCGCCGCTGGTCATCTCGATCATGAGCAGCAAGGCCACCCGGGACGCCGAGTACGACCAGGCGCTCATCGCCGAGGCCACCGCGTACGCGGTGGCGACCCTGAGCTGAGCTGGCCGGTCGGCCAGCACGTCCGGCACTGCCCCTCCCGGCTGCGGGCACACCGCGGCCGTTGCCCGGCGGTGCGACAATGCACTACTTCTCGCGGGTGTGGCGCCCGGACCAGTCAGGAGCGCCAACGCCAGCGACGCTGACACCAGTGCACCGGTCGCGCCGTGCGGCGGGTCGGTGCGCCACACGGGGGAGATTTCAGATGCTCGACTCCGCGACGACCCAGGTGCTCGAACCTGTGCCGCCACCACCACCGCCGAAGCGGGGTCGTACGCGTAGCCACTGGCTGCTGGCGGCCGGGCTGTTGATCGTGCTGCTGGCCGGTGCCACGCTGTTCGCGCTCGCGCCGCTGCGCAGTCCGCTGCCCGCGGCGGCCGTCACCCGTACCCTGCCGGAGGCGACGACGATCCCCGGCAAGGCACCGGTGGTGCCGTGGCCGAGGACCGGGCAGGCCGCGCTCTCGGTCGAGGGAGTCGGCTCGCTCGGCACGTCCGGCGGCGGCGAGCCGGTGCCGATCGCCAGCGTGACCAAGGTGATGACCGCGTACGTCATCCTCACCGAGCACCCGCTCGACCGGGGGGAGCACGGGCCGAAGCTGACCGTCAGTGCGGCGCAGGCCGCCGCGTACCCGGCGGAGCTGGCCCGGGGCGAGTCCCTGGTGCCGGTCGTCGCGGGCGCCGTGTTCACCGAACGGCAGGCCCTCCAGGCGGTGCTGCTGCCGTCGGCGAACAACATGGCCCGGATCCTCGCCGCCTGGGACTCCGGCAGCGTCGCGGCGTTCGTGGCGAAGATGAACGTCACCGCCGACGCGCTCGGCATGAAGGACACCCACTACACCGACCCGTCCGGGCTCGACCCGGGCACCGTGAGCACCGCCGTCGACCAGGTGATCCTGGCCCGCAAGGCGATGCAACTGCCAGCGTTCGCGGAGATCGTGGCGCAGAAGAAGGCCACCCTGCCGGTCGCCGGGGTGGTGAAGAACTACAACTCGCTGGTCGGCCGGGACGGCGTGGTGGGGATCAAGACCGGCTCCACCGACGAGGCGGGCGGCTGTCTCGTCTTCGCCGCCGTCGTCAGGGTCGGCGGCCGGAAGATCACCATCGTCGGCGCCGTCCTCGGCCAGCCCGGCGCGAACACCCCCGTACAGCTCGACCGGGTCTTCAAGGCGACCCGGCCACTGGTCCGCACCGCCACCACCGCCCTCAAGATGCACCCGGTCGTCCGCAGCGGCGACCAGGTCGCCACCGTGACCGGCCCGCTCGGCACCGGCACCACCATCCACGCCGGGAAGGACCTGACCGTGCTCGGCTGGCCCGGCATGCGGGTACGCCTGGACGTCGAGATCCCCGCCGTACCGGCCCGGCTGCCGGCGCAGACCGAACACGGCCAGGTCACCGCGACCGCCGGCGACGGCGGCCCGGTCAGCGGCGCGCTACACAGCGGGGCGCGGCTGGAACCGCCGAGCACCTGGGACCGGATCCGCCACCACCGCTGAGCGGGCTTGGCAGTTACCTGGTGCGCCGGTCATGACCGGGCCGGGACCGCGCCTGCACCTGCCACGTCGAAGGCCCCGGACGGGACTCGTGTCCCAGCCGGGGCCTCGCGTTAGGGTGAGGGGTCTCGGATCGGTCAGGACTTCGGCTGGGTGAACCGGATGCTGTTGCCGAAGGGGTCACGCAGGCCGCAGTCGATCCCGTACGGGCGCTCGGTCGGCTCCTCGGTAAACTCGACGCCCCGGCCCAGCAGCGTCTCGTACGTCTTGCGGCAGTCGTCGGTGCTGAAGATCAGCCAGCCGCCCGTCGCGCCCTTGGTCACCAGCTCCCGGACCTGCTGCGCCGTCTCCTCGGACAGTGCCGGCGGGCCGGGCGTCGTCAGCAGGATCTGCCGCTCCGGTTCGCCGGGGACGTTCACGGTCAGCCAGCGCATGAAGCCGAGGTCGGTGTCCGTGTTGACCTCCAGACCGAGCTTGCCGACGTAGAAATCAAGGGCCTCGTCCTGGTCGAGGACGTAGATCTGCGAGTGCGTGATGGCGTTGAACATGCCCATCACGCTACGGCCCGAGCCGGCCGGAAACTTATCCAAAACTGCTCAGTCGGTGGAACGTCTCGGCAGCTCAGCGCGGTCAGGCGGTCGGACGCGTCCAGGCCATCGTGAAGCAGGTCGGCACGTTCGCGGCCACCGCCTCCTTCCGGTACGTCCTCGGCGAGCGGCCGACGATGTCGCGGAACGTACGGCTGAAGGTCCCCAGGCTGCCAAAGCCGACAGCGAAGCAGATGTCGGTCACACTGCGATCGGTTTCCCGGAGCAGGAACATCGCCCGCTCGACCCGACGCCGCTGGAGGTAGCGGTGCGGCGTCTCGCCGAACGTCGCCCGGAAGGTACGCGTGAAGTGCGCCTCCGACACGTGCGCGATCCGGGCCAGCGCCGGTACGTCCAGCGGTTGCGCGTACGCCCGGTCCATCGCGTCCCGCGCCCGCAGCATCCGGCGGTTGGACTCTTCCACGGCGCGACTCACCGCACCATCACACCACGCCCGCCCGGTGTCCTCCCGGCGCTACCAGCGCCTGTGGCAGGCGCTACCTGACCTGCGACCATGGCGGGATGCCTCTGCGTGGTCATCTCAACGACTTTCGGCCGCCGGTCGACCCGTCCGTGCTGGTAGACGCGACCCCATGGCTCGATGACGCCTTGCTCTGGCCGGCGTTCCTGCTCTCCGTGGGCGGCTCCCACACGGCGGCGGTAGCCTTCGATCTCGACCCCGCCGACGTGGAGGTCTACGCAGAGGAGATGCACCGGCACGACCGCTGGCCAGTCATCTCCCTGGACCTCGCCCGTGGCCACCGCCTGCACATCCTCTTCCGTAACTTCGAGGACGACGCTGGTTGGGACTACCTGCTTCAGCCGGCGGGCTCCGACGAGGTGATCACGGCCGCCGCGCTGGAGGGTGGTTTCCACGGGCCGGCGTTCTCGTGGCCGGAGCTGGTCCGGACATCGGGCCATCCGGACCTGAAGCACAGTCAGGCGGAACGTCTCCTCCTGCTCCTTCCTGCGATGGGTGACTCCGAAATCCCGCCTGGGGCGAACCAGGTCGTAGCCTCGGCCCTCGCCGCCGTCGGAGCCCAACGCCGACAGGACGAGGTCGCCGGGGAGTTGCTGGGCGCGAGCCATCGGTTCTGGGGCCCCAGTGCCTGGACCGAGCAGACGGGTCTACCCGCCTGTCTCAACCAGCACAGCCCTCGTCACCTGGACGCGCCGACCGATCGCCTTGCCCTGCTGGCCGAGGCTTTCGGCGGCTAGAACGCGCTGGCTCGCCGGCGTGGTGGCCCGTCGCACAATCCGTACTTCCGGTGCACAGCTAAGGTCCTGGCTCAGACCGATGTCTTCACCAGGGCCTTTCGGTTGGAGCGGGTGACGGGAATCGAACCCGCACTGTCAGCTTGGGAATTGCCGGGGGTGGGCTGGCCACGCGCCCATGCCCTTGGTCGCGGCGGCCCCTGGTGGCCTGGGTTGACCTCGCCTGTCCCGGCCTTATGGCACGCTAATGGCACGCCGCTCGCTCCTCGGCGGTCGGCCGTAGGCGCTCCCATTGCGGGTCGTAGCAGACCAGCCCGTGCTCGGCGGCCATCCGAGCTGCCTCGGCGGAGACCTCCTCGCAGATGCTGTACCGCATCGTGAAGTAGACGAACGGACCGGACGCCTCGTCCATCAACGGGCCGGCTGACCACGGGCTCACGTCGTCTTCGTCGTCGGGCATGTCGATCCAACGCTCCAACAAGGCGCGGACGTAAGCACGGATGCGCGGGGTCGGCGGCTGCTCCTCACCCTCTGCGTACGCGGCGTAGAGCTTGTCGTAGACCTCGCCTGCAGCGGCGTCATCGGCCGGCCGCTCGCCCTCCCACACCGCCAAGTCGTAACTCATGCGTGGAGTCTGCCGACACCGGCCGACAGTCCACCAGGCCGGCGTGACTGATCCGAGGGCAAGCCGGCGCAGCCGGTGCGGCAGCCGATCGCCAATCGCTCGACGGGGAGCAACCACGTACGCGATCGTCACGGCTTGGCGCTGGTTGTCAGTCTGAGCCTTGGGCGCGGCCGGCCCGGCGGCCGTCGGTAGCTTTCCGCCCCGGCGCCGCAGGCGACCGGGGCGGCTTGCCGCCGGCCGGGCTCACCGCGCCCGCGCCGCGCGAGGCGCGGCGCCTTGATTTGTGAATAGCCCAATTCAGCAAAGGCCTCGGGTGCAGTCAGACATATCAGGTGGACGGTACGTACAGCCGACGTCGAGTTGTCAAAGCGTTGTGCTATCAGTGCTCGACTAGCCGACCACGCTGGAACACTCTGCCGCGGAGTTCCGCCTTCATACCCACGAAATTACCATCACCGTATACGTCAAGTCTGTATCCAGTGCCGATCATCGGAGTGAGATCTATAGCATCTTCGGCATAAACCAGCACATCTTGAAGTTTGGAGCACTTCGCAAAATCCGCAAGATCTGGAAGGCCTTCTACCCCCACACTAGTAATCGGCAGTCCAGATAGCTCCGGCACCCGCTCGACTCGAACACCGTGAAGGCCGAGAGACTTTAGGCGCGGAAGCTCGGCAAGATCTGCAAAGTCCCACGTAATGCCTTCCGAGACGGAGAGATTCAAGAACTGGAGATTCGGAATTCGCAAGAAGGCACCAGGGACGTCCCCCAGAAAACGCTTGAGATGCAGAGACAAACGAATCAGACTTCGATGCTCCTGCAATACCGAAATGTCGAACTCACTGTCACCCGACAGGGTCATAGACGCCAGTTTCTGACAACTTGCCAGAGGACTCCAATCAGTCACCTTTCCAAGCGATAGCAACGTAAGGTCTTCGAGTTCATGCAAATTGTTCAGGAAACCGATAGAACGTCGCTTCGGCATGGGCAGAAACAGGCGCCGCAGAGACGTCAGGCGTCCAATAACCGAAAGGTCCCCTCGGACATTATCGAATCTAAGGTCCAATTCACGCAAGCGCACAAAAGCCGCCAGGCCAGGTGAGAGATCGATGGCTCCACCGCTGCATGTAATAGACCGCACGTAGAACGAGTGCAGACAATCCAAGGCGGCTATATCGTTAATGTACGATATATTAACGTGAACTTGACCAACCTCCTGTAGTGAGGCGAGACAACGCGCCACCGGCAGGCTGTCGACCGTAATTCCTATGTCGTCGGTCCGCTTACCCTGCATGACCTTTAGAAGGAATTCATTTGCATCAAAAAAGCGCCAGGCATGGGCGACGGCTCTCCGAACGTGGCGTTCCTCATGACCCATATATATTGCTAAGTGAGCGTTTTAGATGTGTGTTGGCCGGGC
>NZ_JBDJAV010000071.1:0-31999 GCF_039649625.1 Plantactinospora sp. ZYX-F-223
CGTAGTACGTTAGCTGACCGTTTTCGCGTCGTCAAACCGAACAAATTCGGCTCAACATCCACTTCAGTCGATCGAGCTAATCCCTGGACCAGCGCACAGCCTATCGACTGTGCCGATCTAGGATTCCGGCAGTCCGGCCGCTCGCGGAGTCACCCACGCGCTCGCCCGGCTCACTGCCGATCGTTCACTCTACCCGGTCAGGTCCGCAACTCCAAATCGCCCTGCCAGGCCATCGAAGTCGCCCCGCCCGCCAGGCCCTTCGGGTGGTGAACCACCCTCTGACCTGGGTCTTACCCCGGATCCGGCCTCCTGCGCGTTTCGCGCCGTTCGTCCGTTCCTCCGTGGCAGAGAGAAAATTACGCGTCTGGAGGATGCAACGTCAAATCCGTGGAAGGCATTCCCGGTCACATCATCGACCGGGCACCAGTTCCACCCCGGCGAAGGTCCGCTTCCCCCGGCGCAGCACCAGGAAGCGGCCGTGCAGCAGCGACTCGGCCGGCACCGTCGCCTCCACGTCGGTCACCCGCTCGTTGTTGACGTACGCGCCGCCCTCGGTGATCGCTCGGCGCGCCTCGTTGAGGCTGCTCACCAGGCCGGTCTCGCGGAGCAGCCCGGCCACCGGCGGCAGGCTCTCCACCTGCACCAGGCCGGCCTCGGCCAGCGCCGCCCGCAGCGTCTCGGCAGACAGCTCGTCCAGCGCGCCCCGGCCGAACAGGGCCTGGCTGGCAGCGACGGCCTGCCGGGCCTCCTCGGTCCCGTGCACCAGCGCGGTCAGCTCCTCGGCGAGCGCCCGCTGGGCGATCCGGGCCGCCGGCCGCTCCGCCGTCATCTTCTCCAGCTCCTCGATCTCTTCATGCGAGCGGAAGCTGAAGTAGCGCAGGTACTGCGCCACGTCCCGGTCGTCGCTGTTGACCCAGAACTGGTAGAAGGCGTACGGGCTGGTCATGGTCGGGTCGAGCCAGATGGCACCGCCCTCGGTCTTGCCGAACTTCGTACCGTCCGCCTTGGTGACCAGCGGGGTGACGAAGGCGTGCACCGGCCCGGCACCACGGCGCCGTACGTAGTCGACGCCGGCGGTGATGTTGCCCCACTGGTCCGAACCGCCGAACTGCAGCGTGCAGCCGTACCGCCGGTGCAGCTCGAAGAAGTCGTTGGCCTGGAGGAGCTGGTAGCTGAACTCGGTGTAGCTGATCCCGCTCTCCAGCCGCGCCTTCACCACCTCGCGGGCCAGCATCCGGTTGACCGGGAAGTGCTTGCCGACGTCGCGGAGGAACTCCGCCACCGACATCTCGCCGGTCCAGTCCAGGTTGTTGACCGGGCGGGCGGCGTTGTCGCCCTGGTACGACACGAAGGGGGAGAGCTGCCGGCGGATCCGATCCACCCAGCTCGCCACCACCTCCGGGCTGTTCAGCGTCCGCTCGCCCCGCTCGTTGGGATCGCCGATCAGCCCGGTCGCCCCGCCGACCAGCAGCAGCGGGCGGTGCCCGGCGAGTTGGAGCCGGCGGGCGGTCACCACCTGCAGCAGGTTGCCGATGTGCAGGCTCGGCGCGGTGGGGTCGAACCCGACATAGAACGTCACCGGACCGGAGCGGAAGTGCTCCGCCAGCTCGGCGGGATCGGTCGAGTCGAAGAGGAGACCCCGCCACCGCAGGTCCTCGAGCGGAGACTCCCCGCCGACGGACGCGGCGGGAGGAATGCTGCTATCGGTCACGGTGCCGATTGTCCACCATGCCGGCGGTCCGCCCGTACCCGGTTTGACGGCCCGCTGGCGAGCCCCGACGAGCCGGCGCCGGGACGGCGGGGCGTTGACGGGACAGGACGGCCGAAGGCACGCTACCCGGGCCAGGGCGTCACAAATACCGCGACCCGTGGAGGCGTACCCCGTGACCGTGCCGAGTCAGACCCGCCAGCCGGCACCGAGCCCCGCCAGCGGCGGCGGCCTGATCCACCTGCGCCGGGCCGGAGTCAGCCTGCTGGTGGACGGCACCGATCCCGGCGTGCCGGCGGTACTGCACTGGGGCGCCGACCTCGGACCGCTCACCGGGCCGGAACTCGCCGACCTCGGCACCGCGCTGCGCCGGCCGGTCCGGACCGGCACTCCCGAGGGCCGGCCGGTCGGCATCCTGCCCGAGCACACGTACGCCTGGTTCGGCCTGCCCGGGCTCACCGGGCACCGCGCCGGCCGCGACTGGTCACCGCGGTTCCGCCGCACCGAGCTGCGGGTACGGGACGACCGGGACGAGTCGGCCGCGACCATCGTGGTGACCGCCACGGACGAGGCCGCCCGGCTCGATCTGGTCGTCGAACTCGAACTGGATCCGGCCGGGCTGCTCCGGCTCCGGGCCGAGCTGGCCAACCCGCCGGACGCCGACCCGTACCAGCTGGAGGGGCTGCTGCTCGGGCTGCCGGTGCCGCCGCAGGCGGACGAGCTGCTCGACCTGACCGGCCGGTGGTGCCGGGAACGCAGCCCCCAGCGGAGCCCGTTCACCGTCGGCTCGCGATCCCGGGAGAGCCGCCGGGGCAAGCCCGGCCTGGACGCCTCGCTGCTGATGGTGGCCGGTACGACCGGCTTCGGCTTCCGGTCCGGTGAGGTCTGGGGGGTGCACCTCGGCTGGAGTGGCAACCACCGGCTGCACGCCGAGCGGACCCCGGACGGCGAGGCGCTGCTCGCCGCCGGCGAGCTGCTGCTGCCCGGCGAGATCGAGCTGGCGCCGGGCGAGCGCTACCGCACGCCCTGGCTCTACGCGTCCTACGGGCAGGGGTTGGACGAGATGTCGGCCCGCTACCACGCCCATCTGCGCCGGTCGGCGCGGGCCGCGAGGCGGGCGCGTCCGGTGGTGGTGAACACCTGGGAGGCGGTCTACTTCGACCACGATCTCGACCGGCTCACCGCGCTGGCCGACGCCGCCGCCGAGGTCGGGGCGGAGCGGTTCGTCCTGGACGACGGCTGGTTCCTGGGCCGGCGCGACGACCGGGCCGGGCTCGGCGACTGGTACGTCGACCCGGCCGTCTGGCCGGACGGGCTGCATCCGCTGGTCGCACACGTACACGGGCTGGGGCTGGAGTTCGGGCTCTGGGTCGAGCCGGAGATGGTCAACCCCGACTCGGAACTGGCCCGGGCGCATCCGGAGTGGATCCTCGGCACCGGAGGCCGGCTGCCCCGGCAGGCCCGCTGGCAGCAGGTCCTCGACCTGACCCACCCGGAGGCGTACGAGTACGTGCTGGGGCGGCTCGACGCGCTGGTCCGGGAGTACGGGATCGGGTATCTGAAGTGGGACCACAACCGGGACCTGATCGACGCCGGCCACCAGCCGTCGGGGCGGCCCGGGGTGCACGGCCAGACCCTGGCGACCTACCGGCTCCTCGACACGCTCCGGGACCGCCACCCGGGGCTGGAGATCGAATCCTGCTCCTCCGGCGGTGGCCGGGTCGACCTGGGCATCCTGGAACGGACCGACCGGATCTGGGGCAGCGACTGCATCGACGCCCTGGAACGGCAGTCGATCCAGCGCTGGACCCAGCTCCTGCTGCCGCCGGAACTGATCGGCTCGCACGTCGGCGCGGGCCGGGCACACACCACGGGCCGTACCCACGACCTCGGCTTCCGGGCCGGCACCGCCTTCTTCGGCAGCTTCGGTATCGAGTGGGACCTGACCGCGGCCACCCCGGAGCAGCGCCGGGAACTGGCCTGGTGGGTAACGCTCTACCAGCGGCACCGCGCGCTCCTGCACAGCGGGACGGTGGTCCGGGTCGACCATCCGGATCCGGCGCTCTGGGTGCACGGGGTGGTCGCCGCGGACCGGTCCGAGGCGATCATGGCGATCGTCGCCACCGCGACCGGGACGACCACCAACCCCGGACCGGTACGCCTGCCCGGCCTGGACCCGGACCGCCGGTACCTGGTGCGGGCGGTCGCGCCGGAGGGCGCCGCGCGCGGCCTGCCGGCGCCGCCGGGCTGGACCACCGGTTCCGGGGTACGACTTTCCGGACGCGCCCTCGGGCACGCCGGCCTACAGGCCCCGCCGCTGCGCCCGGAGCAGCTCCTGCTGGTCCACCTGGGCGGTGACTGACCCGGCACCGGCCGGCGCCCCGGACCGACGGCTCCCTCGACAGCCGCTCGGCTGACAACCGGCTCCGGGTGACAACCGGCTCCGGTGGCGGGCTGGGGAGGGGGTGGGGAACGGCGAGTCGGCGGGTCAGCGACCCGGTACCGTGACCAGGCCGGTCTGGTAGGCGACGATGACGAGCTGGGCGCGGTCCCGGGCGTGCAGCTTGGCGAGCAGCCGGCCGACGTGCGTCTTCACGGTGGCCGGGCTGAGCCGCAGGTGACCGGCGATCTCGGGATTGGACAGGCCGCGTCCGATCAGGGTCAGCACCTCCCGCTCCCGGTCGGTCACCCCGGTCAGCTCCCTGGCCACCGGTCGGTCCGGTTCGGGCAGCCGGGCGAACTCGGCGATCAGTCGACGGGTCACGCTCGGCGCGAGCAGCCCCTCCCCGGCGGCGACCACCCGGATCGCGGTCAGCAGATCCTCCGGCGGAGCGTCCTTGAGCAGGAAGCCGCTGGCGCCGGCCCGGATCGCCGCGTAGACGTACTCGTCGAGGTCGAAGGTGGTGAGGATGAGCACCCGGACCTGACCGGCGGCGGGTGACTCGGCGATCCGCCGGGTCGCGGCGATCCCGTCCAGCTCCGGCATCCGGACGTCCATCAGCACCACGTCCGGGCGCTCCCGTTCGGCCAGCTCGACGGCGGCGGCGCCGGTGCCGGCCTCGCCGACCACGGTCAGCCCCGGCGTCGTCTCGATCAGCACCCGGAAGCTGCCCCGGAGCAGCGCCTGGTCGTCGGCGATGAGCACCCGGACGGGCTGGTCGGTCACCGGCCCGCTCCGGCCGAGCCGCTCCCCGGGCCCGCCTCGACCGCCGGCGGAGGCGCGGCGGCCAGCGGGGACGGGCGTTCGGCGGGTCGGTACGGCAGCCGGGCCGAGACGCGGAACCCGCCATCGGCGGCCGGGCCGGCCTCGAATGTGCCGGCGTACAGGTGTACCCGCTCGCGCATGCCGATCAGGCCCTGCCCCTTCGGATCGGCCGGACGGACCGGTCGACCGGGCTCGTTGGTCACCTCGATCCGCAACTCGGCACCGGCACCGGCCACCGCGACCCGGCACCGGACCGGTCCGGCGTGCTTGACCACGTTGGTCAGCGCCTCCTGGACGATCCGGTACACCGAGCGGCCGACATCCTCCGGCGGCTCCGCCCCGGCGGGCAGCTCCAGCGCCAGCTCCGCGGCCACCCCGGCCGCCGCCGCCCGCTCCAGCAGACCCGGCAGGTCCGCCAGGCCCGGCGCGGGACTGAACTCGACCGGCGTACCCGGTGCGCCGGTGCGCAGCACGCCGAGGGTACGGCGCAGTTCCGCCAGCGCGCTCCGGCTGGTCGCCTCGATGTCCCGCAGCGCGTCCCGGACCTCCTGCGGCCGGGACTCCGCCACGTGGTTGGCGATCGCCGCCTTCACCGTGATCACGCTCATGCTGTGCGCCACGATGTCGTGCAGCTCGCGGCTGATCCGCAGCCGCTCGTCGACCGTGGCCTGCCGGGCCAGCTCCGCCGCCGACCGGGACGCGTACGCGCGCCGCTCGCGTACCGCCCGGCCGAGGATCCAGGTCGCGGTCAGGAGTACCAGCAGGAAACCGAGCCCGCTGACCGCCTCGTCCCAGTCCGCGGTCTTCGGAATTATCACCAGCGCGGCGCCGGCCAGCACCAGCAGCAGGGCCGGAACCGAGCGGCGCAACTCGTCGCCGAGCGCCACCTGGTAGAGCGCGAACGCGACCGCGATGAACACCGAGACCGAGGCGTAGACCGGCACCACCTCCACCAGTACGGCGGAGAACGCGGCGACCGTGACCACCGCCAGCACCGGTACGGGCCAGCGCCGGCGTACCGCGATCGGCCCCGAGACGACGACCGTGCAGAGCAGGGAGAGCCAGACCGGTTCCCGGACCAGCGGATCGGGGTACCCGGTCGCGGTGGGTGGGTCGGCGGCGGCATACCCGCAGATCACCGCCAGGCCAAGCGCCGCCAGCACGTCGAGGGCGATCAGGTCGACGCTGCGCAACCGGCGGGTGAGCAGCGGACGCGGGTGCACGGCGGTCATCCGTCGACGGTAGCGGCCGGCCCGCCCTGTCGCGTCCACCCGGAGCGGGTCATCCTGCGGTCTGATCCGACGGGTGTCGGGGCGGTCGGGTAGCCCGCAGAGCCGGGCCGGAAGTGACGGCTCCGCTCCGATGTGCCGGGGCCGCCGATGCCAGATCTTCGACGGCATGACGCAACGAGAGGAAACACCGGACCTGACCGTCGCCGTGCGGCTCCGCGACGTCGTCCGGGCGTACGGCACCGGGGCCCGGCGGGTGGCCGCGCTGGACGGGGTGACGGTCGACTTCGACCGGGGCACCTTCACCGCCGTGATGGGGCCGTCCGGGTCCGGCAAGTCGACCCTGCTGCACTGCGCCGCCGGGCTCGACCGGCCAACCGGCGGCACGGTCATCATCGACGGCACCGACCTCGGCACCCTCGGCGAGACCGCGCTGACCCTGCTGCGCCGGGCCCGAGTCGGGTTCGTCTTCCAGTCGTACAACCTGGTGCTGGCGCTGACCGCGGCGCAGAACGTGGCGCTGCCGCTGCGGCTGGCCGGCCAGCGGCCCGACCCGGCCGAACTCGACGCGACGCTGGCCGAGGTCGGTCTGGCCGGACGGGGCCGGCACCGCCCGGACGAACTCTCCGGCGGGGAGCAGCAGCGGGTGGCGATCGCCCGCGCCCTGATCAGCCGGCCGGCGGTGCTCTTCGCCGACGAGCCGACCGGCGCGCTGGACACCCGGACCTCCCGGGACATCCTGCGGCTGCTGCGCAACCTCGTCGACCAGCACCGGCAGACGGTGGTGATGGTGACGCACGACCCGGTGGCCGCGGCCCACGCCGACCGGGTCGTGCTGCTGGCCGACGGCCGGGTGGTGGACGAACTCGGCGGCGACCTGGCGGCGGAGACGATCGCGGCCCGGATGACCAGGTTGGAGCCGGCATGCTGAGCTTCGCGGCGCTGCGCGCCCGGTGGACCGGACTGCTCGGCCCGTTCGTCGCGCTCTGCCTCGGCGTGGCGCTGATGTCGATGACCGCGCTGATCCTGGTCTCCGCGCAACCCCGGGTGCCGGACCGGTACGCCGGCGCGGAGGTGCTGGTCGCCGCGCCCGCGGTCGAGGCGGCACCGGGCACCTTCCCGGAGCGCCGCCCGTGGTCGCCGCAGCGGGTCGCCGAACTGACCGGGCGGCTCGCCGCGATCAGCGGGGTGGCGGCGGCGGTACCGGACCGGTCGTTCTACGCCCAGGCGGTCGTCGACGGCCGACCGGTCGGCGAGCCCGCGCTGGGGGATCCGCAGGGCCACGGCTGGTCGAGTGCGGCACTGGCGCCGTACCGGCTGGTCGCGGGCGGCCCGCCGGTCGGGCCGGACGAGGTGGTGCTGGACCGGGCGCTCGGGTTGGCCCCGGGGAGCCCAGTCACCCTGCTGACCGCGACCGGGCCGGCCGGGTACACCGTCGCCGGCACCGTGGACGGACCCGGCTTCTACCTCGCCGATCCGGTCGCGGCACCGCTGGCCCGGGGCGTCCGGCTGATCGGCCTGGTCGTCGCGGACGACGCCGACGTCGCGGCGGTACGGGCGGCGGCGGAGTCGGTGGTCGGCCGGGACGGTACGGTGCTGACCGGCACCGACCGGGCGGAGGTCGAGCCGCCCCGGGACGTCCGGACCCGGTGGATCGGCATGCAGGTGCTGACCGCGATGACGGCGCTGGCCGGGTTCGTCTCGATCTTCGTCGTCGCCTCCACCTTCGCGTTCGGGGTCGCCCAGCGGCGCCGGGAGTTCGGGCTGCTGCGTACCGTCGGCGCCACCCCGGGACAGCTCCGCCGGCTGATGTACACCGAGGCGCTGGCGGTCGGTGCCGTCGGGGCGGCCGTGGGAGCGGTACTCGGTACCGCCGGTGCGCCGGCCTTCGGCGCCCTGCTGGTCGACGCCGGTTTCCAGCCCGTCGGGTTCCGGGTGCGGATCGAGCCCTGGCCACCGGCGGCGGCGTACCTGGTCGGTCTGGTCGTCGCCCTGCTCGGGGTCTGGTCGGCGTCCCGCCGGGCCGGCCGGGTACGCCCGCTGGAGGCGCTGCGGGAGGCGGTGGTGGACCGGCGACCGATGACCAAGTCCCGGTGGGTCGGCGGGATCCTCACCACCGCCTTCGGGCTGCTGTTGACCGTACGGCTGGCCGGGGCGGGCCCGGACGACATCGTGAACTACGCGTTGTACGCGGCGATGGCGCTGACCGGCGGGCTGACCCTGCTCGCCCCGGTACTGGTGCCGCCGTTGACGTACGCGCTCACCTGGCCGCTGGAGCGGCTGCCCGGGGCGACCGGGATGCTGGTCCGGCGCAACGCGCTGACCGCGGTGCGGCGTACCGCGTCGACGTCGGCGCCGATGCTGCTGACGGTCGGGTTCGCGGTGCTGATCGCCGGCTCGGTGGCCACCTCGGCCGGCGCGTACGCGAGCCGGGACGCGGCGGCGATCCGGGCCGGTTCGGTGCTCGTCCCGGCCGGTACGCCGGGACTGTCGGACGCGGCGGTGGCCGCCGTCCCCGGCACCGCACTGCTGCCCAGCACCGTCTACGCCGATCCACCCGGCGGCGCGGCGACCGGTGCCGGTATCCCGATCATCGCCGCCGGGGTGGACCCGGCCGGGTTCGCCCGGGTGAACGGGCGACTGAGCGTGCTCTCCGGGGACTTCGCGGCCTTCCGGGGAACGCAGACCGCGGTGGTCACCGCCGAACTCGCCGGTCGACTGGGCTGGTCGGCGGGGGCGCCCGCGCTGCTCGGCTATCCGGACGGCACCGGCGGGCAGGTCCGGGTGGCGGCGGTGGTCGCCGACGGCTCCATCCCGGCGCAGTTGCTGCTGGCCCGGGAGGTGATCCGGGCGCACGATCCGTCGGCACTCACCGAGGCGGTCTTCACCCCGGCGACGGTCGGCCAGGACGGCGGCGGAGCCGGCCCCTGGGCGGCGCTCGGGGCCCGGCTGGTCGGCGTCGCCGAGTACGCGGCGGAACGGGACGCCGCCGAGGACCGGCTGGTCTGGCTCGGCACGTTGATCCTGATCGGGGTCTCGGCCGGCTACACCGCGATCGCACTGGCGAACACCCTGCTGATGGCGACCGCGCACCGGGCCCGGGAACTGCTGGTGCTGCTCCGCTCCGGCGCGACCGTCCGCCAGGTGCTCGCCACGGTCGCCGCCGAGTCGGGGCTGGTGCTGTCGATCGGCACCGCGCTCGGCCTGCTGGTGTCGATGGTCGCGCTGCTGGCGATCCGCTCGGCGCTCAGCGAGCAGGTCGGGGTACCGGTCGAGCTGGTCGTGCCCGGTTCGACGATCGGGCTGTTGGTGGCCGGATGCGTGGTGCTGGCCGTGGCCGCCAGCGTGTTGCCGGCCCGGCTGATCCTGCGGGCCGGGCCGGGCGGCGGCGGGTACCGGGTGGAGTGAGCCTTTTCAACCTGGACAGCGCGGCGCGTGCGCCCCCCGACTTCCACCCTGCGGACACCACGGACCGTACGGGGAGGTTGCGAAGGTTCAGTGACCCGACCCGGCCGGTTCGGCCGACCGCGGGGGCATCGCCCGGGCCGCCGCGGTCGCCGACCGGGTGGTTCTTCGGGTCGCCGGGGTTGACTGCCGGGATCGCCGGGTCGACAATCCCTATGGGTTAGATGGGGAATCGGCGCAGCGGTGCGCGGTTTCACCACCGTCCCGTACCCGCCCCTGGTACGCCCATCGTCCGAACTGACGGCGCTGGCCCCGGCCGGAACGCCGCGACCGCCAGCCCGGACGGGCCTGCCTCGACCAATTCCCGGGAAGGAACGTCCCGTGCGAAAACTTCTGCTTCTCGCCCTGGTGGGGCTCGGCGCGCAGCTCGTCGACGGCAGTCTCGGCATGGCCTACGGCGTGACCTCCACCACCCTGTTGCTGGCGATCGGCACCAACCCGGCGGCGGCGTCCGCCACCGTGCACCTGGCCGAGATCGGCACCACGCTGGCCTCCGGTGCCGCGCACTGGCGGTTCGGCAACGTCGACTGGAAGGTGGTCGCCAAGATCGGCATACCGGGGGCGATCGGCGCGTTCGCCGGCGCCACCTTCCTGGCCAGCCTCTCCACCGAGGTCGCCGCGCCGATCATGGCGCTGCTGCTGCTCACCCTGGGGATCTACATCCTGGTCCGGTTCACCGCCGCCGGCATCCCCCGGGACCGTCTCGGCCTGCCGCTGCGCAAGCGGTTCCTGGCCCCGCTCGGACTGCTCGCCGGGTTCGTCGACTCCACCGGAGGCGGCGGCTGGGGGCCGGTCGGCACCCCGGCGATCCTGGCCAGCGGCCGGATGGCGCCGCGCAAGGTGATCGGCTCGATCGACACCAGCGAGTTCCTGGTCGCGGTGGCCGCGAGCATCGGCTTCCTGATCGGCCTGGGCAGCGAGAACGTCAACTTCGGCTGGGTCGTCGCGCTGCTGCTCGGCGGCGTGATCGCCGCGCCGATCGCCGCCTGGCTGGTCCGGCACATCCCGCCACGGATCCTCGGTTCGGCGGTCGGCGGCGTGATCATCGTGACCAATGCCCGGACCCTGCTGCGCAGCGACTGGATCGACGCGCCGGACGGCGTACGGTACTCCGTCTACGCGGCGATCTACCTGGTCTGGGCGCTCGCGCTGGCGTACTCGATCCGGCAGTACCGGGCGCACCGGGACGAGGAGACCGTCGAGGCGATCGACACCGTGGCGCCGGCCGCCGAGGCCGAACCCAGCGAGAAGACTTCCGCGTCTACTCCGGTCTGAGGCGGAAGCGGTAGCCCGACCGGGCGTACCCGACAAGCGCACGGCGGCCGCGACAATGTCGCGGCCGCCGTCGTCGTCTCCGCGCCCCGACGGGCTACTGCACCGCCAGGATGTCCACGACGAACCGGAGCGGGCCGGCCGGCTCGCCGCCGGTCGGGTTGTCGCCGTAGGCGAGGTCCGCCGGAATGTCGAGCTGTACCCGGCTGCCGGCCTTGACCCCCACCAGACCCTGGTCCCAGCCGGGGATCACGGCGCCGACGCCGATCTGCAGCGGGAACGGCTGGCCCCGGTTCCACGAGGCGTCGAACTCCTGACCGGTCCGGTAGGAGGCGCCGACGTAGTTGACCGTGATCGTCTGGCCGGCCCGCACCGCCGGCCCGGTGCCCTCGACCAGCGGCGTCACCGTGAGCTTGGTCAGCTCACCGCGACCGGCCTCGACGGTCGGCCGCTGTGCCAGCCGGGGATCCAGGTCGGCCGGCGGCCGGGACGGCGCCCCGGGGCTCTCCGGCGCGCCCGTCGGCGCCGGAGGGGCGGTCGGCTCGGCGGCCGGCGGAGTCGTCGCGGCGGCCGCCGGAGCGGCCGAGGAGCTGGGGGCGTCGTCCATCACCTGCGGCAGCACGACGATGGCGGCGACGCCCAGCCCGGCCAGGACGATTCCGACGGTCCCGCCGGCCACCCGCTGCACACGGGCCCGGTTCGCGGCGGCCTGAGCCGCGGCCGCTTCCGCGGCGGCCCGTCGTTCCTGCTTGGTCGGACGCCGCTGGCTCGTCGGCCCCGGCTGCTCGGGACTCTGGACCGGATCGCTCATCTGATCTTGCACTCCTCGGGGGAAAGTGGAGTCGGGCGGGACGCCGTCGGCCCGTCGAACGGCTCCGCACACCGTACCCGCGCCGACGCTGCCGACGTCGGCTCGGTCCGGCGGGACTAGCCGGTGCCGGCGGAGATTGAGGACCGGGCGTCCGGAATGACCGTTCTGCCCGACGGGCCTTCGGCGATCGGCGAGTCCGCACCGGCGGCCGGCGAGTCGGCCAGGGTCCGGACCAGCCGCAGGGTCTCCGCCACCCCACCGGTCACGTCCGGAATCGGGTAGTGGACCGCCCGGACGGTACGACCGGCGTCGATGACCAGGATCAGCCGCTTCAGCCGTACGGTGCCGCCGGCCCGGAAGGTCGCTGGTCGCCTGGGGCAGAGGCCAGCGGCGGAACGCGGTGTCGCCCGCTCAGGTCCGCTCGCCCGCACCGGGCGGCAGAACCGGCCGGACCGGCCGGCGGTCGCCAGCGGGCAGGCCGGCGTCGACCCGGGTGGCTGACCGGGTCACGGCGAGCCGGGACGACACCGGCGTTTGTGATCAGCCCCGGGACGAGAGACCCGGTGATCAGCCCCGGGACGAGAGACCCGGTGATCAGCCCGGGACGGCCCGGGGTGGGCCCGGCTCCGGCGCCGGACCGGCCGGTTTCGGGCCGGTGCGGGGCGGGCCGGGCGGTGGCGCGGCACCGGGTGGGTCGGCGGGTGGCTGCCCGGAGCCGAGAATCGGGCTCAGCGCCCAGCGCCGGGCCAGCACCACCGCCCCGGCCAGGGCGCCGCCCACGATGCCCGCCTCGGCCAGCAGGACCGGCGGGGTCAGGCTGTAGCCGGTCAGCCAGGCGAACCCCATCGTCACCGGAAGGGCCAGGAGGCCGGCCGGCGGCACCAGCAGCGCCATCCGGGTCACCGTGCGATCGATCCCCGCGCTGTCCCGCATGCCCCACCGCACCGCGAGCAGTACGCCGGCGACGAAGACCAGCGCGCTCAGCACGTACCGCAGCAGGAAGTTCGGCAGCGGGTCCATCCCGACCAGCAGGTGTAGCGGCACCAGCCACCACTGCCAGACCAGTACGAAGGTGAGCACCAGCCCGGGTACGCCGCCGGCCAGCCCGGTCAGCAGCAGCCGGCGGAACTCGTACGGTGCCCGGCGTACCCCGGCCGACACCGCGAGGTCCCGGGCGAACCGGCGTACGTCGGCGCCGAGCAACTGCTCCGGGGTCATCCCGTCGGCCGCCGCACCGGCGAGTTCCAGCCGCAGGTCACGGGCCAGGGCGATCCGGTCGGCGGCGACGATGCCCATGGCCCGCCACTCCCGGTCGGCCAGGGCGAGGGCGTGCCCGCTCGGGCTGTCGGCGTCGTCCGTGCTGTTCATGGTCACCTCTCCGTGCTCTCCGTCGAGGGCGCCACGTCGGTGAGCGTGGCGTTGATGGTCTGCACGAATCCGTGCCACCGTCCGGCCCAGGCCGCCAGCGTCCGCCGGCCGGCCTCGGTGAGCGCGTACACCCGGCGGGGCGGTCCGCTCGGGCTCTCCTGCACCTCGTCGGCGACGAGTCCGAGCCGGCGCATCCGGGTGAGCAGGGGATAGACGGTGCCGTATCCGACGGTGTCGAGCCCGGCGTCGTTGAGCCGCCGGACCAGCTCGTAGCCGTGCGCCGGGCTGCCGTGCAGCAGCGCGAGCATGCACATGTCGAGCACCCCGCGCAGCAGTTGGGCCTGCCGGTCGGCGCCGTCGTCGCCCCGCCCAGGAGCTGTCATGTGTCACATGATAGCGACCGGTATTAGGTACCGTCCAGTACTCCACGACGGCGCCGCACGCCACGAGGCACCGGCGCGCGGGGCAGCGGCAAGGGCGTGCGGGACGGAGCTGGCATCAAGGATCGCCAGGGCCGTCGACGGCAGATCGGTCCGGCCACGGCAGGGCGGTGGCCGGACCGACTCGGGAACAGCACGGCGGGCCGACCGAGGAGCCCGCGACTCACCGGGGTGGGCAGCCGGTCAGCCTACCGGGGAGGACGTCTCCGGCTGCGACCGTCCGCCGAGTTGCTGGTGGTCCCGGATGATCTCTGCGTAGCGGAGCCCGCTCGCCTTCATCGTCCGCCGCTGGGTGGCGTAGTCGACGTGCACCAGGCCGAACCGCTTGTCGTAGCCGTACGCCCACTCGAAGTTGTCCAGCAGCGACCAGTAGAAGTAACCCTCCACCGGTACCCCCCGGGCGGCGGCCGCCGCGCAGGCCAGGACGTGCTCCTCCAGGTACGCCGTCCGCTCCTTGTCCTCGATCCCGCCCTCGGCGGTGAAGGAGTCCGGCCAGGCCGAGCCGCTCTCGGTGACCAGGATCCGGGCCGGGGCGTACCGCTCGGTCACCGAGACCAGCAGCTCCTCCAGCCCGGTCGGGTACGCCTCCCAGCCCATCGCGGTCTGCACCGAGCCGGGCACCGGGATCTGCCGCGCGTACGGCACCGGCCCCGCCGGGTCGTCGACGATCACCTGCCGGAAGTAGTAGTTCAGCCCGAGGAAGTCGGTCGGGGCCGCGATGCACTCCAGGTCACCGCGGCGGACCGGCGGCTCGACGCCGTAGACCTCCAGCATGTCGGTCGGGTATCCCCGCCCGTACAGCGGGTCCAGCCACCACCGGTTGACGTGCCCGTCGGCCCGGACCGCCGCCGCCACGTCCTCCGGCCGGTCGCTGCCCGGCTCGCACGGGCTCGGGTTGAGCACGATGCCGACCGAGGCGGGCCGGCTCGCCGCCGCCCGGATCGCCGCCATGCCGAGGCCGTGCGCGAGCAGCGTGTGGTGGGAGGTGGCGACCGCCCGGGTCAGGTCCTGCTCGCCCGGGGCCATCCGGCCCTCCAGGTGCCCGATCCAGGAGACGCAGAGCGGCTCGTTCACGGTCACCCAGTCGGTGACCCGGTCGCCGAGCGCTCCGGCGACCACCGAGGCGTAGTCGGCGAACGCCTCGGCGGTGGCCCGCTCCGGCCAGCCGCCGCGGTCCTGCAACGCCTGCGGCAGGTCCCAGTGGTAGAGCGTGACCAGCGGCCGGATCTCGGCCGCCAGCAGCGCGTCGACCAGCCGGTCGTAGAAGGCCAGCCCGGCCGGGTTGACCCGGCCGGTCCCGTCCGGCATGACCCGGGGCCAGGCCACCGAGAACCGGTACGCGTCGACGCCGAGCCGGCGCATCAGGGCCACGTCCTCCGGCCACCGGTGGTAGTGGTCGCACGCCTCGTCGCCGGTGTCGCCGTTGTCGACGTTCCCGGGTACCCGGCTCCAGGTGTCCCAGATGGACGGGCTGCGGCCGTCCGCGCCGGCAGCCCCCTCGATCTGGTACGCCGCGGTGGCGACGCCCCAGGTGAAGTTCGGTGGCAACTTGGACAGATCCGGCATCGGTCGACTCTCCTTTGGATGGTTCAGAGCCTGCTGACCGCGCTGGTCATGGTCCGGGTCGGACGGTGGCTCGACGGGCAGGACAAGATATGCGGCTACTTGACCGCTCCGGCGGTCAGTCCGGCGACGAAGTAGCGCTGCAGGGCGAGGAAGCCGATCACCACCGGGATGCTCACCACCACCGAGGCGGCCATCGCCTGGTTCCAGTAGACGTTGTACTGGGTCGCGTACCCCTGGAGGCCGACGGCGAGGGTACGGCTGTACTCGTCGGTCATCACCGAGGCGAAGAGCACCTCCCCCCAGGCGGTCATGAAGGCGTACACGGTGACCGCGACGATGCCCGGCACCGCCGTCGGCAGGATCACCTGGAACAGCGTGCGCAGCGGTCCGGCCCCGTCGACCTGGGCCGCCTCGTCGAGCCCGCGCGGGATCGAGTCGAAGTAGCCGACCAGCATCCAGATGGAGAACGGCAGCGAGAAGGTGAGATAGGTGATGGTCAGCCCGAGCCGGCTGGCGTACAGCTCGATCCCGGTCACGTTGCCCAGGTTGACGTAGATGAGGAAGAGCGGCAGCAGGAAGAGGATGCCGGGGAACATCTGCGTCGAGAGCACGGTGACCGAGAAGAGCTGCCGGCCGCGGAACCGGTAGCGGCTGATCGCGAAGGCGGCGAAGATGGCGATCGCCACCGAGACCACCGCGGCCGAACTGGCCACCAGCAGGCTGTTCACCAGGTACCGGCCGAGCGGCACCGTCTGCCACATGTCCACGAACGGCTGGAACGTGACCCGGCTGGGCAGCCAGGTGAAGGCGCCCTGCACGTCGCGCAGCGGCTTGAGCCCGGAGCTGAGCATCACGTACAGCGGGGCGAGGACGAAGAGGGTCAGCAGGCTGAGCACGATGCGGCGGGCCCAGCGTTCGCCGGTTGACTCACGCATGCTCTCTCCTGCGGTTGGTGACGAGCAGGTAGACGGCGGTGACCACGAGCAGGAAGAGCAGCAGCGCCACCGACATCGCCGACCCGAGGCCGAAGTTCCAGGTGACGAAGGAGCTCTGGTAGATGTGGATCGAGATCAGGTCGGCCTGCCTCGGCGCGGAGCCGCCGAAGAGCACGTACGGGGTGTTGAAGTCGTTGAAGGTCCAGAGGAAGAGGACCAGCAGCAGTACCTGGTTGACCGGCCGGAGCATCGGCAGGGTGACGTCGCGCAGCCGCCGCCAGAAGTTCGCCCCGTCGATCGCCGACGCCTCGTAGAGCTCCGGCGGCACGTTCTGCAGCCCGGCCATCAGGCAGAGGAAGGCGAACGGCCAGGACTTCCAGACCGAGACGATCAGCAGGGCGACGAAGCTGTTCTCCCCGATCAGCCAGAACGGCGGGTTGGCTCCGTCGATCAGCCCGAGCTGGTCGAGGGCGTGGTTCACCAGGCCGGTGTCCCGCTGGAACATGAAGGTCCAGGTGATCACGGCGGTGTAGACCGGCAGCGCGTACGGGGTCAGGAAGAGGGTGCGCAGCAGCGCCCGACCCTTGAACGGCCGTTGTAGGAAGACCGCGGCGGCCAGGCCGAGGATCCAGGAGAACCCGACCGAGAGGGTGGTGTATAGCGCGGTGACCCAGAACGAGTGCAGCAGATCCTTGCCGGTGGCCGAGCCGAAGTCGAAGGTGACCCGGTAGTTCGCAAGGCCCGCGAAGGGGGCGGTGGACCAGTCCCGGATGTGGAACTGGGTGAGTTCGAGCAGGCTCATCCAGACCCCGACGAGCATCGGGATCACGTGGATGCCGAGTTCGAGCAGCGCGGCCGGGACGAGCAGCAGGTACGGCAGGTACGACCGCCGTACGGCACGGCGCCCGCGCCGGCGCGGCGGGCCGTCCTCGGCTGGTCGCCCGGCGGGCCGTACGGGGCCGGGCGCGGTGGTGGTGGCCATCGGATCCTCTCAGGGTGGACCGTGGAGGGGGCGGCGGTCCCCCTCCACGGTCAACCGTCGGCGTCGCGGCTCAGCTGCCCATCTTCTGTTGCGCTACGCCGAGCTTCTCCTTCACCAGCGCCTCGGTGACGGGCTTGCCGCCCGCGGCGTCGGCGAAGAGCTCCTTCATGGCGGTACCGACCAGGGTCTCGAACTGGCTCTCCTCGGGCACCTGCGGCAGCGGCGCGGCGGTGGAGCCGAGCACCTCGCCCAGCACCTTCTGCTCCGGCGCCTGGAACGCCGGGTCGGCGTTCGCCGTCTTGACCGACGGCAGCGAGCCGTAGGTCTTGTTGAGGATCACCTGCTCCGCGTCGCTGGTCATGAACTTCACGAACTCCAGCGCGCCGTCGAGGTTCTCGGTGTGCTTGAAGACCGCCATGTTGATGCCGGCCACCATGCTGTTGACCTTCTTGCCGCCGGGCGGCGGGGTGGCCGGGAACGGCACCGGGGCGATCCCCCACTCGTCCGGGCTCATCCCCTGGGCCTTGAAGTTCGACCCGGCGGCCTGCCAGAGCAGCATCGCCGCCTTGCGGTTGGCGAAGTCGGCCACGGACTGGTTCTGGGCGTACTCGGCGTTGCTGGGGTTGACGATCTTGTCAACCGCCATCAGGTCGATGTACCGCTTGACGGCCGCGACGTTCTGCGGGGTGTCGAAGGTCGGCTTGCCGGCGGAGTCGAACCACTCGCCGCCCCACTGCTGCCCGAAGGTGAAGGCGTGGTGGGAGTTCTCCGACGGGTTCGCGCCCTCCACGGCCAGGCCCCACTGGCCGGACTTGGTCAGCTTCTTGCCGGTCTCGACCAGCTCCTCCCAGGTGGTGGGCGGGGCGGCGATGCCGGCGTCGGTGAACATCTTCTTGTTGTAGTAGAGCGCGTACGCCAGGCTGTACAGCGGCACGGCGGCCGGCGGCTTGCCGGGGGCACCGGCGGCGGCCAGCGCGGCGGGCACGAACCGGTCCTTGCCGCCCACCTTGCCCAGGGTCGCGTCGTCGAACGGGACCAGCGCGTTGGTGGCCTGCAACGAGGCCGACCAGGTGTTGCCGATGTTCACCACGTCCGGGCCCTTGCCCGAGGTGGCGGCGGCGAGCAGTCGGTTGAGCAGGTCCGACCAGGGTACGACCTCGACGTTGACCTTGATACCGGTCTGCTGCTCGAACTTGTCCAGCTCGGGCTGGAGGGTCTGCTTGTCGAACTCGATGCTGGCGCCCTGGTTGCTGGCCCAGTAGGTGAGCGTCTTCGCCGCGCCCTCCGACGAGCCGCCGGAGTCGCCGCAGGCGGCGAGGGAGGCGGTCGTCAACAGGGCCGCGACAACCGTAGCGAGGTGTCGTCTGGACACGACTTGCCCTTCTGCGTCGGCCGGCGACCTCGCCGGCCCGTCGGCGGTGGCGCCGGAGCGGGGCCGTGGGCGGCCGGGGTGGTGGAGCGGTACGGGCACGATCACCGTCGGCGGAGATGGAGCGAGCCACCGAAGGGGGTTCCATCAAGGCTTAATTTACGCGGTTATTAAAGTGTCTGGTGGCTCGTCCGTCAAGGACGGCCCGTACAGTGACTCCCGGCGAACCCGGGTTTATCGAGGTGGTGGGTGGACCTGGAACGGACGACGAACCGGATCGTGCGACAGCGCAACCGGTCCGCCCTGCTGTCGAAGTTGTTCCTCGAGGGCCCGCTGACCCGGCAGGACCTCGCCCGCTTCACCGGGTTGAGCCAGCCCGCCGTCAGCAACGTGGTCGGCGACCTGATCGCAGCCGGGCTGGTGGTCGAGGCCGGTGCCGTGGAGTCCGACGGCGGGCGCCCCAGCATGATGCTCCGGGTGGCCCCCCGGTACGCCCTGGTCGCCGGGGTCGACGTCGGGGAGACCCGGATCCGGGTCGAACTGTTCGACCTGGCCATGACGATGCTGGCCAGTGCCGACTACCCGCTCGACGCGGCCGGGCCGGAGCCGGCCACCGTGGTCCGGCACATCCTGGCCGGGCTGGACGCCGTCACCGCGCAGGCCGGGGCAACCCGGTCGGAGATCCTCGGCGTCGGCATCGGCGTCTCCGGCGTGGTGGTGCAGGGCGGCGAGGCGATCGTGCACGCCCAGACCCTCGGCTGGCACGGCGTACCGCTGGAGCGGCTGATCCGGGCCGAGGTCGACCTGCCGGTGCACATCGACAACGGGGCGAAGACGCTGGGCCAGGCCGAGATGTGGTTCGGGGCCGGGCGGGGCAGCCGGCACGCCGTCTTCGCGCTGGTCGGCTCCGGGGTCGGGGCGGCCGTGGTGACCAACGGGGTGATGTACCGGGGCGTCTCCAGCAGCGCCGGCGAGTGGGGGCACACCACCCTGGTCTACGACGGCCGCGCCTGCCGGTGCGGCGCCCGGGGCTGCCTGGAGGCGTACGTCGGCGCCGAGGGGATCATCGACCGCTACCGGGAGGCCCGGCGCGGGCACGCCGTACCCGGTGCCGACGAGGAGTCCCAGCTGGGCGCCCTGATCGAGGCGGCGGACCGGTCCGCGACGGCCCGCCGGGTGCTGGCCGAGACGGCCGGCTACCTCGGCGCCGGGGTGGCCAACCTGATCAACCTGTTCAACCCGGAACGGGTGGTGCTGGGCGGCTGGGCCGGAGTGGCGCTCGGCGCCCACCTGCTGCCGGCGATCCGCGAGGCGGCGGCCGGGCAGGCGCTGCACCAGCCGTACGAGCAGGCCACGATCGAGCTGGGGCAGCTCGGGGTCGACGCGGTGGCGCTCGGCGCGGCCACCCTGCCGGTCGCCCGGCTGCTCGCCGCCGGGGGCATCCGGAACTGACGCCACCCGCCCGGAGGGGGACGGCCGTCCCGTCGATCCGGCGACTTCCGCGTGTTCCGGCATTCGGGATAAATTACGTCGTAATAAATTGATGTCTTGACGGCGACGGAACGCGGGCGCAACACTCGTGATCCTGCGAGAGCGCTCTCTACCGTCCACAGCCGACCGGTCGACGCCGCCCGCCGTCGGTCGTTTTCGCAGGTCGGCACCGACCTTCGGGCTACCCCACCCGCACCCCGCGAAGCAGCCCGACCGCAGCACACCCGCGGTCGGCACCACACACCGCCACTGGCCCGTCCGCTCGGCGACCCCGCAGGAGCGCCCGGCGCCAGACACCTCCGCACGGACAGGCAGGGTCATGATTTTTCATCGTTTTCCTCCCCGAGGGCACCCCGGTGGCCGCGCCCGATCGCGCCGGTTCGCCGGCGTACTCGCGGCGACGCTGCTGCTCGCCCTGACCCCGTTCGCCGGGCCGACCCCGGCGGCGAGCGCCGCACCGGCACTGATCTCGCAGGGCAGGCCGGCCACGGCCTCGTCCACCGAGGGCGGCGCCTTCACCGCGTCGGCCGCGGTGGACGGCAACACCGGTACCCGCTGGTCCAGCGCGTTCAGCGATCCACAGTGGATTCAGGTCGACCTGGGCGCGAGCGCCACCATCAGCCAGGTCGTGCTGCGCTGGGAGGCGGCGTACGGCCGGGCGTTCCAGATCCAGGTCTCCGACAACGCCAGTAGCTGGACCAACGTCTACACGACCACCACCGGTACCGGCGGCACCCAGACCCTGAACGTCTCCGGCACCGGCCGGTACGTCCGGATGTACGGCACCGCCCGGGCCACCGGGTACGGCTACTCGCTCTGGGAGTTCGAGGTGATCGGCGAGTTCGGCGGCGGTGGCCCCGGCGATCCGGTCGAGCCGACCGACCCGCGCAACCCGAACTTCGGGCCGAACACCTTCGTCTTCGACCCGTCGACACCGACCTCCACCATCCAGGGCCGGCTGAACTCGCTCTTCACCGAGCAGGAGACCGCGCAGTTCGCCCCCCGGCGGTACGCGGTGCTGTTCAAGCCCGGCACCTACACCGCCGACGTCAACCTCGGCTTCTTCACCCAGGTCGCCGGGCTCGGGATGTCACCGGACGACGTCAACCTGAACGGGCACGTCCGGGTGGAGGCGTTCTGGATGGGCGGCAACGCCACCCAGAACTTCTGGCGGGCCGCCGAGAACCTCTCGGTGACGTTGCCGGCCGGTACCATCGTGGAACGCTGGGCGGTCTCCCAGGCAGCGCCGTACCGGCGGATGCACCTGCGCGGTGCCGGCAACCAGATCCAGTTGTGGAACGGCGGCGACGGCTGGTCCAGCGGCGGTCTGATGGCCGACACCAAGATCGACGGCATGGTCGTCTCCGGCTCGCAGCAGCAGTGGTACTCCCGGAACAGCGAGTTCGGCAGCTGGAACGGCTCGGTCTGGAACATGGTCTTCACCGGGGTCACCGGGGCGCCGGCACCGCACTTCCCGAACCCGTCGCACACGGTGGTCGCGCAGACTCCGGTGGTCCGGGAGAAGCCGTTCCTCTATATCGACGGCTCCGGGGAATACCGGGTCTTCGTACCGGCGCTGCGCAGCAACAGCCAGGGCACGAGCTGGTACAACAAGACCCCGGCCGGCTCGTCGATCTCGCTGAGCCAGTTCTTCGTCGTCCGGCCCGGCACCAGCGCGGCGACCATCAACGCGGCACTGGCCCAGGGCAAGAACCTGCTCTTCACCCCGGGCCTCTACCGCACCACCGAGACGATCCGGGTGACCCGGCCGGACACCGTGGTACTCGGTCTCGGCCTGGCCACCATCGAGCCGCAGAACGGCATCACCGCGATGACCGTGGCCGACGTGGACGGCGTCAAGGTCGCCGGCCTGATGTTCGAGGCCGGTGCCACCAACTCGTCGGTGCTGATGGAGGTCGGCCCTTCCGGCTCCTCGGCCAGCCACGCCGCCAACCCGACCTCACTGCACGACGTCTTCTTCCGGATCGGCGGCGCGGTGCCCGGCAAGGCCACCACCAGCCTGCGGATCAACAGCCACAACGTGATCGGCGACCACATGTGGCTGTGGCGGGCGGACCACGGTGACCCGGGCACCTACGGCTGGAACGTCAACACCGCCGACACCGGGTTGGTGGTGAACGGCAACAACGTCACCATGTACGGCCTCTTCGTCGAGCACTACCAGAAGTACGAGGTGATCTGGAACGGCAACGGCGGGCGGACGTACTTCTTCCAGAACGAGAAGCCGTACGACCCGCCGAACCAGGCGGCCTTCATGAACGGGTCGACCCGGGGCTACGCCGCCTACAAGGTGGCCGACTCGGTGACCAGTCACGAGGCATGGGGCCTGGGCAGCTACTGCTACTTCAACGTCAACCCGGCGGTGGTCAACGAACGCTCCTTCGAGGTGCCGGTCACCTCGGGCGTCCGGTTCCACAACATGGTGACGGTCTCGCTCGGTGGGGTCGGCACGATCAACCGGATCATCAACAACTCCGGCGGCACCGCCAACACCGCCAACCAGGTGCAGTACCTGAACAACTTCCCGTAGGCCGGCGCATTTCCCACCCCGACGGCTGGCTTCGGCAGACGCCGTGCCGAAGCCAGCCGTCCACCGGTACCGCCGGGCCCGCGTCGTGGCCGTCCGCCACGCGCGGGCCCGGCCGTGCGGAGACGGTCAGGTGCGCGAGACGGTCACCTGCCGAGACGGTCACGTGCCGAGACGGTCACCTGCCGAGACGATCAGTCGAGCGGCCCGCCCTGGTGGATCCAGCGCACCAGGTCCGGGTCGACGCCGAGGCCCTGGACCTTGTCGCGGTAGCGCCGCTCGCCCTCGGCGTCCAGCAACTCCCGCCACTGACCGGTCTCGCCGCGATGGAAGAACCGGGTCGGGTCGTACCAGATGGCCAGGTCCGGGGTCAGCTCCCGGGACCGGCCGCGCATCTGGTCGAACCGGGCCGCCCGGACCAGCTCGGGCCAGCGCTGTGCGGGCACCTCGATGCCGAACCGGGCGGCGAGCCGCCGCATCGTGCCGTCGAGATCCGCCTTCATCTCGTCGTAGTGCAGCAGGGTGACGTTGGGCAGGTGCCGGGCCCGCCAGAAGGTGTCGAGGTGGTGCACCATCGCGGCCAGGCCAACGAGTACGTCGTAGTTGTCGATCCAGGCCCAGAACCGGTCGTGGGCCGAGTCGAGCCGCTCGGGCAGTCCGGCGGGACGCTCCGGCTCGCCGTCCGGGCCCGGGCCGGCCAACCCGTCCGTGCCGACCGCCGCCACCCGCCGCCCCATCAGCACCGCGAAGTCGGTGTTCTCGATGTGGTTGTCCCAGGAGATCGCCGCGTCCCGGGGATCGCGCCCGATGCAGACGTACTCGACCTGGTCCAGATAGGGCAGGCCGTCCAGCGGGATGTGGGTCTTGAGGAACCGGCGGTGCGGCTGCGCCGCCAGCTCGGCCAGGTTCTGCTCGTGCCGGCGGGTCAGCAGGTCGGGCCAGAGCGACATCGCGTCCAGCGGCTGCGGGAAGTCCGTCGACTGGAAGATCAGCAGCGCGCAGATCATCTGCATCCACGTCGTACCGCATTTCGGCGGGGTGGAGATGACGATGTCCCCGTCCCGGAACGGGAAGTCGTGCCAGCGGGTGCTGTCCATCAGGACGTTCTGGTACAGAGCTGTCGGCTGCGGCACGGCCTTCTCCCCCACGCTCGGTGCCCGAGGCCGGGCCGGTGCCCGGTCCCAGGCACGGCGGACCCGACCGGTGATTGACAGTAACGAATGTAGGGCACCACGTGACGGGACGGCTACGGTCGCCGCCCCGGAGACGACTTCCGGTCCGCCCGCCGTGGCACGTGCCGGCGATAGTCGCTGACCGTCGGGTCGCCGTCGATCCAGAACCGCCACGGAACGTCGTGCGCCCCGGTGACCCCGACCCGCGGGCCGGCCGCGATCGACTCCGGCGGCACCGGCGCGGCCGGCGGGCGGAGCCGTACCGGGCCGTCGCCGAGCAGGTAGCGGCCGTAGACGGACCGGTCCAGGCCGAGGGCCGCGCAGAGCCGGGCCGGTCCGCGGGCCAGGTCCACATCCCGGCGTACGGCGGTGCGCCTGCTCCGGGCGATCTCCAGTCCGTCGACCACCTCACCGGCCCGGAGCAGTACCGCCGACGCCTCCCCGTCCGGCCCGGTGACCACGTTCACGCACCAGTGCATGCCGTAGGTGAAGTACGCGTAGGCGTGCCCGGCCGGCCCGAACATCACCGCGTTGCGCGGGGTACGCCCCCGGTGCGCGTGCGACGCCGGATCACCGCCACTGCCGGCGTACGCCTCCACCTCGGTGAGCCGGACCGTGACACCGCCCGCCGAGAGGGTGGCGCCGAGCAGCCCGCGCGCCGCCGCCACCACCGGCCCGGCCAGCAGCGCGGCGAAGTCGTCGGCCGTCGTCATCCGGCAAGGACACCACGGTCGGCCGGCCCGATGCCGGGCGGGGTGGGTGCCAGGGTGCTGGCTAACTAACGGGTTAGCCGGCTAACGGAAGGGGCCCGGGATGGATCCGGGATTTGCCGGTAAGCGGGTACTGGTCAGTGGAGCGTCGAGCAACATCGGCCGGGCCACGGCCGGAGCCGGCCGGCCACGACGGTTCGGCACGCTGTCGGCACGCCGTCCGGCCATGCGGCGCGCCGGTATGCCATGTGGCGCCGACAGGCTATCCGGCGCGCTCGGGTAGGTCGGTGCGGAGGAACTGGCGGACGCAGGCGACGAGCCGTTCGGCGTCGTCGGCGTAGACCCGCAACTCGTGCACGGGCTCCTCGGTGCCCCTCGGCACCGGCAGCACGATCGGCTCGCGCAGCAGGATGTCGACGGCGGTCTGGCTGGAGACCCCGATGTTGAGCACGATCCGGGTGTCGCTCCGCTCCACCTGCACGGTCCGGCCGGACGACAGCGAGCGGTGCCGCCTGCGTACCGTGTCGATCGCGTCCCAGGGCAGGGTGAGGTCGATCGAGATGCCGTTGCGGACCCGGATCCCCGCCTCGCCGACCAGGTGCGGATGCACCCGCAGGCTGGCCAGCAGCCCGATCATCCAGAACACCCCGTAGACCCCGAGCGCGGCGGCGACGATCCGGGCGATCTTCCAGGGCAGGATCAGGTCGAGCACGGGGATCTCGATCGTGGAGACCACGATGAAGACGATCAGCAGCGGCGTCACCACGCCCGCGTACCCGAAGGCCACCGTGCCGTCCGGGCCGGTCGGCCGGCGCAGGATCCACCGGAACAGGCTGCGCCACATGCCCAGCTCGTAGACGGTGGCCTTGCGCAGCAGCGACCGGGCTGTCGCCAGTGCCGTCGGGAACGTGGTCCGGGTCATCGGTCGCCTCCAGGTTGCTGCTCCGCCAGGCCGATCCCGCGCAGCCGGGTGAGGATCTCGCCCAGCCCGGCGGTGAAGCAGTCGAACCGCTCCGCCGGCATCTCCGCGAACAGCAGGTGGGCGAACTCCCGCTGGCCGCGCTCCATCGCCTCGACCGTCTGCCGGCCCCGCTCGGTGAAGGTGACCAGGGTCGCCCGCCGGTCGGTCGGGTGCGGCTGGCGGCTGACGAATCCGGTTGCCTCCAGTCCGTCGACCAGCCCGGTGACGGTACGGGCACTCACCTTGAGCGCGGCGGCGAGGTCCCGCTGGGTGGTCGGACCGTGCCGGCGCAGCTCCCAGAGCAGGTGCGTACGCGAGACGGTCAGTCCGTCCCGGGCCAGGCTCCGGGTCATGTCGTCATTGATCAACACGACGAGTTCGAGTATCTGGTCCAGCGCCGCGTAATGTTTGTCGCCAATCATGAGCCTGACACACCATGATCCATGCTCACTATTCTGCCACGGCACCGGTACGAGCGTCACCTCCCGGGTCGGCCGCCGCACCGATGATTCATGACGCTCAATTGCTCACTCGCTCGCGATCTCGGCCCCCGGCCTTGCAGCTTCCGATAGGCGACGCAAAGGTAACTTTCAGTCGCCGAAATGGAGGACCCATCATGTATGTCACCGCGGCAGGGCTCGCCGGGATGGCGTTGGGTTTCATCGCCGGCCTGTGTACCTACCGAACATCCCGCCGCTGGTGTGCGGCGTGCGGCGGCAGCCTGAGCTGCCCGGCCTGCGCCAGCCCGGGCGTGGGCGTGGGCGTACGCCGCAACACCCCCGCCCGGCGGTTCCGATGAGCGCCACCCCAGCGGCGTCACCGAACGTGCCACCCGGCACCGTGCTCGAACTGGCCAAGGAGGACTGGCGGTACGGCAGCCACCCGCTCCGCCTCATGGTCGAGTTCGTCCGCCTCGACCTGTCGACGTACTACGACAACCAGTGGGTCTGGATCAGTGGCCAGCGGCTCGCCCGGGACGGCAGCCCGCTCGGCCATCTCGACGCCCTGGTCCGGGTCTCCGCCCTGCCCTGCTCGCAAACCGACAACGGGCGTGCGGCCAACTCCGGAAAACCCGCCTCCGGCAGGCGTGCCACCGGATCGAACGGCGCGGCAGGCCGGACCGCACCACGGCAACGCACCAGGCGGGACTCCGGTCAGCGGTCGGAGCGCGGCGACCACGGACCGGACGGCCGGGACGGATTCTCGGTCAACCGTCCGTAACCGCCACGACCGCGTCGTGGTGCGCCAGTACCCCCCGGGCGGCGGCGAGTGCGGTCTCCGCCTCCGGCGTGCTCGCGCCGGCCAACTCGACCACGGCCCGGAGGTGCTGGTCCACCGCGTCCGCCAGCCGGCGCCACCGGACCGGACGTGCCGTCGCCGGATCGAGTACCGAGCCGGAGTCGCGGGATCGCAGCGTCTCGGCGAGCGCGGCGTCCAGCGCGCGTACCGCCCGGTCGAGGGGCGCGGCGGACCGGTCCGGGGCGGTGTAGCCGGGCGCCTGGTCCAGCACCATCCGGAAGACCGTGACCAGATCGTCGGCGTGCCCGGAGACCCAGCGCCGGGTCCGGTGGATCCGGCCCAGTTCGGGCCAGCGCTTCCGGGCGGCCTGCCGGGTGCTGCCGGTCGACTCCCCCAGGTCGGCCAGGCTGGCCCCCAGCCAGACGGCGTCCACCGCGTCCTCGGCGGCACATCCGGCGGCCACCTCGGCGAGCAGCGCCTGCGCGGCCTGGCCGGCCCGGACCCGGCGCAGGTACCCCGCCCGGCGCAGCCGCTCGTCGTCGACGTCACCGGGCTTCGCCCCGCCCTCCGGGGCGGCGAACGACGGATGTTCGGCCAGCATCCCGGTGAGCCGCCGGCTGAACTCGACGACGAGACCGGCGAGTTCGTCGTACTCCCGCTGGGAGAGGTGGTCGAAGACTTCTTCCGTCCGGCGTACCCGTGTCATGGCCCCACTCCTGACAACCTGAGGTTTACAGGGTGACCGTACCCTGTAAACCTCAGGTTTACAAATTGTGGGCAGTTTCGTCAGGCGGCGCCGAGCGAGCCGAAGAACCGGCGGATCTCGTCGGCGAGCAGATCCGGCTCCTCGTGCGGCATGAAGTGGCCGCCAACCCCCGGTTCGGTCCACTGGCGTAGGTCCGGACAGGCCCGCTCGGCGAGCTGGCGGGGGAACCCGGCCAGGCCCGGTTCCGTGCTCAGGGTGACCGCCACCGGCACGGTGATCTCCGGCCGCGGCGGGTTGTGCGGATGGTCGAGGTACTGCCGGAACGACGAGCCGACCGCCCCGGTGACCCAGTAGAGGGTGAGCACGGTGAGCAGGGTGTCATGATCGAATCGGCTGGCCAGGTCGCCGTGGCAGTCGCTCCAGTCCCGGTACTTGTCGACCAGCCAGGCCGCCAGCCCGGCCGGCGAGTCGACCAGCGCCGCCGCGATGGTGTCCGGCCGGGTACCCATGATCGCGCTGTAGCCGCCGTCGGTCTCGTCGTAGCGCCGCTCGGCCTCGATGAAGGCGCGCTCGGCCGGGTCCAGGGGCCGGGCGTCGAAGCTGGCCGGGAAGGGCGGATGGATCAGGTGGACCCCCCAGACGTGGTTGGGGTACGCCGCACCCAGCCAGCCGGCCACCGCCCCGCCGATGTCACCGCCGAAGACCCCGTACCGGTGCTGGCCGAGCAGCTCGGTCATCAGCCGGTGCAGCGTCCGGGCCATGGCGAACCGGGTGAGCGGTCCCGCCGGCAGTTCGGAGTAGAGGAAACCGGGTATCGACGGCACCACCACGTCGAAGGCGGTGGCGTGGTCGGCTCCGTACCGGCCGGGATCGGTCAGCCGGTCGGCCAGCGGCAGCAGCTCCACGAAGCTGCTCGGCCAACCGTGGGCCAACAGCAGCGGCGGCGGTGCCGGCACCCCGGCCGGCCGCCGTCCGGCCATCCGCACGACGTGCAGTCGCCGGCCGTCGACCTCGGCCAGGAACTGCGGGTACGCGTTCAGCCCGGCCTCCCGGGCCCGCCAGTCGAAGCCGTCGGCCCAGTAGCCGACCAGCTCGCGGAGATAGTCGGGATCGGTGCCGGCCTGCCAGGGCCGGTCACCACTGCGGTCGGTGAACCGGCTACGGCGCAGCCGGAAGCGCAGGTCGTCGAGGACCGGGTCGGATACCTCGATCTGGAACGGGGAAATCATCAGAAGTCCTCCGGAACGGAGGGCATCGTCCCCGGACCGCTATGGCGCGGAACGCGCCGGAGTCAGCGGAGGCGGAAGGCCGGAGAGGATGCCCGAACGGAACGGTCGCACTGCATCGGGCTCACCTCCTCTCGGCGCTGACCGGAGGATCTTTCCACGGATCCGACCGGCCCACAAACCGGTTGCCGCGGCGGTCGCCGGATCACCGCCGGCCGGTGGTCCTCGGCTGCCCGCGGTGCTGCTGCCAGAACTGGATGATCTCCTGGAGTTCCGCCAGGAACCTGTCCGCTCCGGAGAAAGCCCGCTCGTCGAGGAAGAACAGCGTCTTGCGCCGCCGCTGCTGCTGGTGGTCGTAGACCGCCACCACGTACCGGGAGGTGACGTCGAAGGGGCCGACCCGGGTCACTCCCCGGTTGTCGTGCAGGTAGAAGTCGTGGATCTCCGACCAGGCGTACCGCCGGTCGCCGAGGAAGCCACGCCGGAGTATCCCGTCGGCGCTCACCACCGTCCCCATCCGGGACACCCGCAGGGCCACCCCGAGCAGCAGGCCGAGGGTCCCCAGCAGGATCACCACCGACAGCCAGCCGGGTAGCCCGGTGCCCAGCGCGGCGTAACCGACCGGCAGCATCACGACGACGGTCAGGACGACGAAATAGCCGATCATGTCTCTCGGCATCCGGTACGTCGCCGGCAGCGGCCTCAACGCAGCTCACCACCCCATCCATCGCCCGTACGCCCGACGGGCGCCCGGAACGAAGATTATCGACGTCCGAGGCGCTGCGCCATGCGCCGGACGGCGGATCCCGCCCCTGTGGCCGGGACGGCGTCCGCCCGGTCGACGCCAGCGGGAACCGGACCTCCCCGGGCACCGCGTCGATCCGCCGACGGGTCCGGGGAGGTCCCGCGATCCGTCAGGTACGCGGCAGGACCTGCTCGGTGGACCACTCCCGCCAGCCGTCGAGCTGGTCGGCGGCGGCGGCGAGCTGATCGGAGACCGGCCCCGGCCCGGTCGAGCCGGGCGTGGTCCGGGCGGCCAGCGCGGAGCGGACCGACAGCACGTCCCGGACCCCGGGGTCGAGGTGCTCGCTGACCAGCCGCAGGTCGTCGTCGGAGACCTCGTCCAGCTCGCAGTCACGGGCCACGCAGAGCGCCACCAGCCGGCCGGTCACCTCGTGCGCCTCCCGGAACGGCACGCCCTTGCGGACCAGCCAGTCGGCGACCTCGGTGGCCAGCGAGAAGCCGACCGGGGCGGCGGCGGCGAGCCGGTCCACCCGGACGGTCATGGTGGAGATCATCCCGGCCAGCGCCGGCAGCACCAGATCGAGGGTGTCGATCGCGTCGAACGCCGGCTCCTTGTCCTCCTGCATGTCCCGGTCGTACGCCATCGGCAGGCCCTTGAGCATGGTCAGCACGGTGACCAGCCCGCCGATCAGCCGGCCGGACTTGCCCCGGGCCAGCTCGGCGACGTCGGCGTTCTTCTTCTGCGGCATGATCGACGAACCGGTGGCGAACGAGTCGTCCAGCTCCACCCAGCCGAACTCCTGCGAGGTCCACATCACCACCTCCTCGCCGATCCGGGACAGGTGCACCCCGAGCAGCGCGGTGACGAAGAGGAACTCGGCCACGAAGTCCCGGTCGGCGACCGCGTCCATCGAGTTGGCGAACGAGGTCCGGAAGCCCAGCTCCTTGGAGACCGCCACCGGGTCGAGCGGCAGCCCGGAGCCGGCCAGCGCGCCCGCGCCGAGCGGGCTCACCGCCGCCCGGTGATCCCAGTCGCGCAGCCGCTCCAGGTCCCGCAGCAGCGGCTGGACGTGCGCCAGCAGCCAGTGTCCGAAGGTGACCGGCTGGGCGTGCTGCACGTGGGTCATCCCCGGCGCCGGTGTCTCCAGGTTGCGGGCCGCCTGCTCGACCAGCGCGTCGGCCAGCCCGACGATCCGGGCGGCCAGCCCCCGGGCGTGATCGCGCAGATAGAGCCGCAGGTCGGTGGCGACCTGGTCGTTGCGGGACCGGCCGGCCCGCAGCTTGCCGCCGAGCGTGCCGAGGCGCTCCAGCAGGCCGCGTTCGAGCGCGGTGTGCACGTCCTCGTCCTCGACCGTGGGCCGGAAGGTGCCGGTCAGCACCGCCGCCTCCAGGTCGTCCAGCGCGGCCAGCATCCGGCCCAGCTCGTCCGGGTCGAGCAGGCCGGCGGCGGCCAGCACCCGGGCGTGTGCCCGGGAGCCGGCCAGGTCGTACGGGGCGAGCCGCCAGTCGAACTGGACGCTGACCGACAGCCGGGCCAACGCCTCGGCGGGACCACCGGCGAACCGGCCACCCCAGAGGCTCGTACGGTTGGTGCCGGCGCTGTTCTCGGTCAGGCTCTTGTCGTCCACGCCGACCATTGAACCCTTCACCTTTCCACGCCGCCCACCCGGGCGTCCCGGGCCGACGCCAGCTTGCTCGGCAGACCCCAGAGCTGCACGAAGCCCTTGGCCAGGGACTGGTCGAAGGTGTCCCCGGTGTCGTAGGTGGCCAGGCCGAAGTCGTAGAGGCTGGCCTCGGAACGCCGGCCGGTCACCACCGCCCGGCCGCCGTGCAGGGCCAGCCGCACCTCACCGGAGACGTGCTGCTGGGTGTCGTCGATGAACGCGTCCAGCGCGTGCTTGAGCGGCGAGAACCAGAGGCCGTCGTAGACCAGCTCGCCCCAGCGCTGGTCGACGCCCTTCTTGAACCGGGCCACGTCCCGCTCCACGGTGACGTTCTCCAGTTCCTGGTGGGCGGTGATCAGCGCGATCGCGCCCGGCGCCTCGTACACCTCGCGGCTCTTGATGCCGACCAGCCGGTCCTCGACCATGTCGAGCCGGCCCACGCCCTGGGCCCCGGCCCGCCGGTTCAGCTCCACGATCGCCTGGTACGGGGTGACCGTCTCGCCGTCGATCGCCACCGGTACCCCGGCGTCGAAGGTGATCACGACGGTGTCCGGGTCGCGCGGCTCGGCCGGGTTGGCGGTGTAGGAGTAGACGTCCTCGATCGGGGCGTTCCAGATGTCCTCCAGGAAGCCGGTCTCCACCGCCCGGCCCCACAGGTTCTGGTCGATCGAGTACGGCGACTTGTGCGTGACGTCGATCGGCAGCCCCTTCTCCTCGGCGTACGCGATCGCCTTGTCCCGGGTCCAGGCGAAGTCCCGGGCCGGCGCGATCACCTTGAGGTCCGGGGCGAGGGCGCCGAGCCCGGCCTCGAACCGGACCTGGTCGTTGCCCTTGCCGGTGCAGCCGTGCGACACGATCGTGCCGCCGTAGTACTTCGCCGCCTCGGCCAGGTGCTTGACGATCAACGGCCGGGACAGCGCCGAGACCAGCGGATACCGGTCCATGTAGAGCGCGTTGGCCCGCATCGCCGGGATGCAGTAGTCGGCCGCGAACTCCTCGCGGGCGTCGACCACCACCGACTCGGCGGCGCCGCAGTCCAGCGCCCGCTGGCGGATCGCGGTCAGGTCCTCGCCGCCCTGTCCGACGTCGATCGCCACCGCGATCACCTCGGCGCCGGTCTGCTCGGCCAGATACGGAATGGCGACCGAGGTGTCCAGGCCCCCGGAGTACGCCAGTACGACGCGGTCG
>NZ_JBDJAV010000072.1:0-31521 GCF_039649625.1 Plantactinospora sp. ZYX-F-223
CCACGGCCTCCCGACCCGAGCTTCTCGATTCCTGACCGGTTCTCCGCGGCGGCGTCGACGGCGAGCGACAGCCGACCGAATCAGAGCGGTAGCAGGTCTTTGGCCAGGGCCCGCCTGATGCGCCATTCGTCCTGCGATCCCGTCCACCGCGGAAAACCGCCGTGGCTGAAGACGTGGTTCAGATAGGAGACGAACGGCATGGTCGTCTCGCCGGCGAAGAGCCCGTCCACACAGCCGTCGGGAAGCACGATCCCATAGGGCGGGCCGCCACTGACGTTCTCCTTGTGCAGCCGGTCGGGCGCGAGGGGGAGCACGAACAGACCGGCCTCCGGGTCCTCCTCGGAATGTTCCCGCCAACCGTTCCATTCCGCATCGAAGTAGTGCCGGATTGGCGGGTAGTCGGGGTGACGCGCCCCCTCCAGTTCGACGACCAGGGGGTCGCCGGATGCCGACGTGTCCCACTGCGGGTGGCTTCCTACCAGCCAGACGTCTCCGACCAACCGGGTCCAGGAAAGGACCGTCATGGGAACGTCGCCGAACCGTTCCGCAAGCCAATCCGCGTGCTCCGCCGCCGTCGCGGTCGGGGCGACGTGTGGCGTCACCGGGCTCTGTTCGTCGTCGTTGGTGTGGAACCGGTAACCGTCGGCGGTGAGCCGTTCGACGAGTACCTCGACGTTCTGCCGGGCCCGCCGGGCCATCTCGTCGCAGACCAGCCGCGCTTCGCCGGCAAGGTCCGGATCCTGTCGAACGGCGCGACCGGCCTGGCGCAGTTCATGCCAGACCTGGTCCCGTCGCCCGGCGAGATAACGGTCGAGCCACTGCGGCGAGGTCATGGCGGCGATCCTGCCATGCCATCGACAGCTCGGCGCCGCCCGGGCAGCTCGCGCGCCCTGGTGGCGTCGTCATCGGGGCGGGGGGTCCGAGCCGGGCAGCCGTCAGGTCGTCCCCCCGGTCGGCGCCGTCGTCGACCGTGGCCGACGAACTGTACGGCACGGCGTACCGGACCGGTACGCTCCCAGCCATGTACGACCGGACGTGCGGCCCGTACCGCCCAGCCGTGACTGCCAAAGGCGAGCGATCGGCCCGGCGCCAGCCGGGTCGGGCCAAGCCGACGACCGGCCGCCTCGGCCGGGACCCGATCCTGCGGCCGGCCGGCTCTGATCGTCCACCGCGGAGTGCGCGTCGGCGGCCGTCCCCAGCACACCGTCGGGGAGAGAGATGAGCAACCGGACCAAGCTCCGCTCGGGATCGCGTGGATCCACAACGCCCGCCGCCCCGGCACCCGCCGGACGCCGGCTACTGCTGCTGCTCGCCCTGGCATTCGCGCTCGGGGCGCTGCTCGCCGGCCCGATCGGCGCCGTCACGGCGGGCGACGACGCACCCTCGGCCGACCCGGTGGCGCAGTTGCGCGCCGAGGAGGCCCGGCGGGACGTCGCGCAGATCGTCGACCTCACCGCCCAGGCCAGACAGGTTCAGCAGAGCCTCGTACCCGTCCTCGACGGGCTGGCCACGGCGGTGCCGGTCGGCGGCGCAGCGGCCGGACCACTTGCCGCCCCAGCCGAGGTGGCCGGCTGGCAGACGGCCACCGGCAAGGCGGTGGACGGCTTCGCGGATCCGCCGTCGGCCGGTACCGGTGTCAACATCGCCCGTTCCGGTCTCGCGGCGGCCGTCCGGGCGCTCGACCTCGCCGTCGACACCTACGCGGCCGCGCGGGCCGCGCCGGCGGCCAACCGTCCGGCGCTGCTGGAACTGGCCGGGCGCCAGCGGGACATCGCGGTCGCCACCTGGTCGACCGCCGCCACCCAACTCGACGTCCTCAACATCGATGCCGGACACGGGCACGCCCACGTCTTCCTGCCCGCGGCGCCGGGTCAGGGTGCGTTGACCGCCGACGGCGCTCCGGAAGGCAGATAGCCTCGACCGCGCCGGGCGACCCCGCACCGAACACCGTGACGGACACTGTGCTGCCGGTTAAGGTGAGTGGCCGGTTTCCACCTGCCGAAGGGATGTCGTTGCCGTGACCGTGCCGGATCGGGTGGAGGCTCGGCCTGCCGGATCGGCAGACGGGACGGAGGAACCCGACCGCCCTCGGAGACGCCGGCTGGGCGACCGGGTGGGTTCGATCGAGATACTCGCCGTCCTGCTGATCCTGCTGGTCGTGTTCTCCGGGCCGGTGGCGTCGGCGCTGTCCACCCCGCGGTTGCAGACCTGGACCACGGTCTTCGTCTCGGTGATGGTCCAGGCGGTGCCGTTCCTGGTCTTCGGGGTGGTGCTCTCCGCGGTGATCGCGGTCTTCGTGCCCCGGTCGTTCTGGGCCCGGGCCTTGCCCCGGCATCCGGCGCTGGCCGTACCGGTGGCGAGCGCGGCCGGGGTGGTGCTGCCCGGCTGCGAGTGCGGCTCGGTGCCGATCGCCGGCTCGTTGATCCGGCGCGGGGTCACCCCGGCCGCCGCGCTGGCGTTCCTGCTCGCCGCTCCGGCGATCAACCCGATCGTGCTGGCCGCCACCGCGGTCGCCTTCCCGAACAACCCCGAGATGGTGGTCGGGCGGGCGGTGGCCAGCCTGGTCGTCGCGATGATCATGGGTTGGCTCTGGTTGCGGCTGGGTCGGGCCGACTGGATCCGGCTGCCGTACCGCCCGGAGCTGGCGGACCTGTCGAAGGGGCGGGCGTTCTGGGCGGCGGTCCGGCACGACGTCGTACACGCGGGCGGGTTCCTGGTGCTCGGCGCGATGGCGGCGGCCTGCATCAACGTGCTGGTGCCCGAGCGGTGGTTGCAGAGCCTGGCCGACAATGCGGTGCTGTCCGTGCTCGCGCTCGCCGTACTGGCGGTCCTGCTCTCGATCTGTTCCGAGGCCGACGCCTTCGTGGCCGCCTCGCTGTCCCAGTTCTCGCTCTCGGCCCGGTTGACGTTCCTGGTCGTCGGCCCGATGGTCGACCTCAAACTGATCTCGATGCAGACCGGCGTCTTCGGCCGCCGGTTCGCGGCCCGGTTCGCGCCGGCGACGTTCGTCGTCGCGGTGTTGGTGAGCGTCGGAGTGGGAGCGGTGGTCCTGTGACCGGTAGTCGACGTGGAGTGCCGAGGTGAACCGGCAGGCGCAGGCGGTTGTGCTGCTGCTGCTCGGCGGCTCGGTACTCAAGGCCAGCGTCACCGACGTCTACCTGCGGTACGTCAAGGAGGGGCTGCGCCCGTTCCTGATCGCCGCCGGGGTCCTGCTGGTGGCCGCCGCGCTGACCACGCTCTGGTACGACCTGAGGGGCGGAGGCGACGATTCCGACGCGCACGCCGAGCACGGTCACGACAGCCAGGAGCAGCACCGCGGCGGGCCGGGACCGGGTGGCGGCGGGCACGGCCACCGCGAGCCGTGGGTGGGTTGGCTGCTCATCCTGCCCGCGCTCGGACTGCTGCTGATCTCCCCACCGGCCCTGGGATCCTTCGCGGCCGGGCAGGCCGGGACCGCGTTGACCGGCCAGGAGATCGACGAGTTCCCGCCGCTGCCGGAGGGCGATCCGGTGCCGCTCACGCTGCTGGACTATGCGGGTCGGGCCATCCTCGACGAGGGCACCACCCTCGGTGACCGGCGGATCCAGCTCACCGGATTCACCGCGCCCGGCCCGGACGGGGAGGCGATCCTGGCCCGGATGACCCTCTCCTGCTGCGCCGCCGACGGCCGCCCGATCAAGCTCGGCATGTCCGGCGACGCGCCGACCTGGCTGCCACCGGACAGCTGGGTGGAGGTGGTCGGCCGGTACACCACACGGCTCGGCAAGGATCCGGTGAGCGATGTGGATATTCCCTATGTCGAGGTCGAGTCGTGGCGGCGGATCGACCCGCCGAGGCAGCCGTACGAGTAGTCCGTCATCCTCGACGAGCCCCACCTGCATCGGCACGCCCGGAGCCGGGGCGGGGCGCGGCAGGACCTCCGCGCCGAGCCGTGCGACCATCTGCTGCTCGCCTCCGCAGTCCGCAACCTCCGCCGCGCCCCCGACCCCACACCATCGGGCGGAGCGGGCCGGGCGGTCCCGTCCGTGAGCGTAGAGTCCGACTGACCACGGGCGACGCCGCGGCCCGGGCGACGGAGGGGTGTCCGGTGGTGGCCCGAGCACCGGGTCGAGCCGGGAGAGCATGATCACATCTGCGGGTGGGCAGCGCCGGTGCTGTCGGCTGCGGTCTCGACTGCGGTCTCGACTGCGGTGGGGACGGCCAAAAGGTTTTGTCGGGTTCCTACAAACCGGGCCGCGTACTGTTCGGTGCGTACGACATGGCGCCGCCGGTCCGCAGGCAGAAGGGTGATCACTGCCGGGGACAGCCGTCCCGCGGCGAGTTCGGATGGGTCTACCAGAGGGGTCGGTCGGGTGTTCAGCCGTATCGCCATCGTCAACCGTGGAGAGGCCGCGATGCGGCTCATCCACGCGGTCCGAGAGCTGGCTGCGGAGACCGGGACGCGGATCGAGACCGTCGCCCTCTACACCGACGTCGACCGCACCGCCACGTTCGTGCGGGAGGCGGATCTCGGCCACTACCTCGGTCCCGCGTCCGCGCGTCCGTACCTCGACATGGCGGCGCTGGAGCGGGCGCTCGTGCGGTCCGGGGCCGACGCCGCGTGGGTCGGTTGGGGCTTCGTCGCCGAGGACCCGGCGTTCGCGGAGTTGTGCGAGAAGCTCGGAGTCACCTTCGTCGGGCCGAACCCGGACGCCATGCGCCAACTGGGCGACAAGATCGGCGCGAAGCTGATCGCCGAAGAGGTCGGCGTGCCGGTCGCGCCGTGGAGCCGCGGGGCGGTCGAGACCCTGGACGCCGCTCTGGCAGCGGCGGCCAAGATCGGCTACCCGCTGATGCTGAAGGCGACCGCGGGCGGCGGTGGACGCGGCATCCGGGTGATCAGGGACGATTCCGAGCTTTCCGACGCCTTCGAGCGGACCCGCCAGGAGGCGGCGCGGGCGTTCGGCAGCGGCGTCGTGTTCCTGGAGCGCCTGGTCACCGGTGCCCGGCACGTGGAGGTCCAGGTGATCGCCGACGGTCAGGGCACCGCCTGGGCGCTCGGTGTCCGCGACTGTTCGGTGCAGCGGCGCAACCAGAAGGTCGTCGAGGAGTCGGCGTCGCCGGTACTCAGCCCGGCGCAGGCCGCCGAGCTCAAGGCGTCGGCCGAACGGCTGGCCGTGGCGGTCGGTTACCGGGGCGCGGCAACCGTCGAGTTCCTCTATCACCCTGGTGACCGCCTGTTCGCGTTCCTGGAGGTCAACACCCGCCTCCAGGTCGAGCACCCGATCACCGAGGCGACCACCGGGTTCGACCTGGTCAAGGCGCAACTGCACGTGGCCTCGGGCGGGCGGCTCGAGGGCGAGCCGCCGGTGGAGCGCGGGCACGCCATCGAGGCCCGGCTGAACGCCGAGGACCCGGACCGCGACTTCGCGCCTTCGCCGGGCCGGATCGTGCGGCTGGACCTGCCCGCCGGGCCGGGCATCCGGGTGGACACCGGCGTCAGCGAGGGTGACACCATCCCGGCCGACTTCGACTCCATGATCGCGAAGATCATCGCCTACGGCCGTGACCGCGGCGAGGCGCTCGGCAGGCTGCGCCGGGCGCTGGCGGAGACCACGGTGGTCATCGAGGGCGGCGCGACGAACAAGAGCTTCGTACTCGACCTGCTCGACCAGCCCGAGGTGATCGACGCGAGCGCGGACACCGGCTGGATCGACCGGGTCCGGGGCGAGGGAAGGCTGGTCGCGCACCGGCACTCCGCCGTCGCGCTGGCGGCGGCCGCCATCGAGACGTACGAGGAGGAGGAACGCGCCGAGCGGCGGCGGCTGCTGGAGACGGCGTCCGGCGGGCGCCCGCAGGTGCAGCACTCCGGCGGTCGACCGTTGGACCTCAAGCTGCGCGGCGTCGGCTACCGCCTGCGCGTGGCGCGGATCGGCCCGCACCGGTTCCGGGTCGGCATCGAGTCGGGCGGCGGCGTGCGCACCGCCGACGTGGAACTCGACCGCTTCGACCGGCACAGCGGACAGATTGTCGTCAACGGCAACCGGTACCGCCTGCTCACCGGGACACACGGGCCGACCCACCTGGTCGAGGTGGACGGCGTGACGCACCGGGTCAGCCGGGACGAGGGCGGCGTCGTCCGCTCCCCGATGCCCGCGCTGGTCGTCGCCACGCCGCTGCCGGTCGGCGCCGAGGTCGAGGCGGGCGCACCGGTGCTGGTGCTGGAAGCGATGAAGATGGAGACGGTGCTGCGCGCGCCGTTCAAGGCGCGGCTGAAGGAATGCGCCGTCTCCGTGGGCAGCCAGGTGCAGGCCGGCGCACCGCTGCTGCGCCTGGAGCCGCTCGGTGACGGGGTCGACGACGCGCCGGCCGCCGCCACCGTCGAGCTGGACCTGCCGACCGCGCCCGAGCAGATTCCGGCGCGTCAGCGCACCCGGCGCGGCCAGGAGGACCTGCGCGGCCTGCTGCTCGGCTTCGACGTCGACCCGCACGACGACCGCCGGGTACTCGACGACTACCTCGCCACCCGGCGGGCGGCCATCGAGCAGGGCCACCGGCCGCTGGCCGAGGAGCTCGACCTCATCGACGTGTTCGCCAACCTCACCGAGCTGAGCCGAAACCGACCCTCGGGCGAGGACGGCGGCGGCGAGGCCCACGTGCACAGCGCCCGCGAGTACTTCCACACCTATCTGCAGAGCCTCGACGTCGAGCGGGCCGGACTGCCGAGTGGTTTCCAGGCCAAGCTCGCCCGGGCGCTCGGACACTACGGTGTCACCGAACTGGAGCGCTCCCCCGCACTCGAAGCCGCCGTGTTCCGGATTTTCCTCGCCCAGCAGCGCGCGTCCGCCGACGCGACCGTGATCGCGACGCTGCTGCGCGCGTGGCTGCGGGAGCCGCCGCCGGACGAGACCCTGCGCGAGCCGGCCGGTCTCGCGCTGGAGCGGCTGGTGGCCGCGACGCAGGTCCGCTTCCCGGTGGTCGCCGACCTCGCCCGCGGCGTGGTGTTCGCCTGGTTCGCCCAGCCGCTGCTGCGGCGCAACCGCGCCCTGGTCTACGACCGGGTCCGCACCCACCTGCGGCACCTGGACGCGCAGCCGGACGCGCCGGACCGCGCCGAGCGGATCGCGGAGATGGTACGCAGCACCGAGCCACTGGTACGGCTGCTCGGCCGGCGGCTCCACCGCGACCACCTCGACCACGCGGTCATGCTGGAGGTGCTGACCCGGCGCTACTACGGCAACAAGGGGCTCACCGGCGTCAACACCCGCGAGGTCGCGGGCTGTACGTTCGTGGTCGCCGAACGCGCGGGTTCGCGCCTGGTCTCCACCGCGGTGCGCTTCGACGCGCTCGGTGGCGCCCTGCGCGGGCTCGCCGAACTGGCGGCCGGCGGGGACGCCGTCGACGCCGACCTCTACCTCGGCTGGGAGCACCAGCCGGAGGACTTCGACGCGATGGTCGCCGAGCTGCTCAAGGTCATCGGCGCGCACCCGCTGCCGCCACAGGTTCGCCGGCTCACCACCACCGTGGCGGGGCGGCGCGGGGCGGTGATGCACCACCACTTCACGTTCCGGCCGTCGAGTAGCGGGATGACCGAAGACCGGCTGATCCGCGGCCTGCACCCGTACATCGCGCAGCGGATGCAGCTGGAGCGGCTGCACAAGTTCGACCTGACCCGACTGCCGTCGTCGGACGAGGAGGTCTACCTCTTCCAGTGCGTGGCCCGGGAGAACCCGTCCGACCAGCGTCTCGTCGCGTTCGCGCAGGTCCGCGACCTGACCGAGCTGCGCGAGCACGACGGCCGGCTGGTCGCGCTGCCGACGACCGAGGACACCGTGGCGGCCTGCCTCGACTCGATCCGCCGCGCACAGTCGCGGCGGCCGTCGAAGACCCGCTTCAACACCAACCGGATCGTGATCTACGTCTGGCCGCCGAGCGACCTGACCCGCGAGGAGATGGAGATGATCGCCGGGCGGGTACGCCCGACGACCGCGGGCGCCGGGCTGGAGGAGATCCTGTTCATCGCGCGGCAGCGCGACCGCCGGACCGGCGAGCTGACCAAGATCGCCGTACGGATCTCCTTCGACGTCACCGGCGGTGCCGAGCTGACCGTCGGGGAGCCGCCGATCGAGCCGGTCGAACCGCTCGACGACTACCGGCTGAAGGTGCTGCGGGCAAGCAGCCGCAACACGGTGTACCCGTACGAGCTGACCGGCCTGCTCGGCGACTTCGTCGAGTACGACCTCGACGGCGACCACACGCTGGTGCCGGTCGACCGGCCGAAGGGGCGCAACGCCGCGGCGATCGTCGCCGGCGTGGTCAGCACGCCGACCGCACGGCACCCGCAGGGCGTCACCCGGGTCGTGCTGCTCGGCGACCCCACCAAGTCGCTGGGTGCGCTGTCGGAGCCGGAGTGCCGTCGCGTGATCGCCGCGCTGGACCTGGCCGAGCGGATGCGGGTGCCGCTGGAGTGGTACACGCTCTCCTCCGGCGCCCGGATCTCCATGACGTCGGGCACCGAGAACATGGACTGGGTGGCGGCCGCGCTCAAGCGGATCGTCGAGTTCACCCAGCAGGGCGGTGAGATCAACATCGTCGTCACCGGCATCAACGTCGGTGCGCAGCCGTACTGGAACGCCGAGGCGACGATGCTCATGCACACCAGGGGCATCCTGGTGATGACGCCGGACTCGGCGATGGTGCTCACCGGCAAGCAGGCCCTCGACTTCTCCGGCGGCGTCTCCGCCGAGGACAACTTCGGCATCGGCGGCTACGACCGGGTGATGGGCCCGAACGGACAGGCGCAGTACTGGGCGCCGAACCTCACCGCCGCCCGGGACGTGCTGATGTCGCACTACGAGCACACCTACGTCGCCCCGGGCGAGACGGCGCCGCGCCGGGCGACCACCACCGACCCCACCGACCGCGACATCTCCGACTTCCCGCATGCCGTACCCGGCAGCGACTTCGGCACGGTCGGCGAGATCTTCTCGGCGGCGACCAACCCGGACCGCAAGAAGCCGTTCGACATCCGCACCGTGATGCGGGCGCTGGCCGACCAGGACCACCCCGTGCTGGAACGCTGGGCGGGCATGGCGGACGCGGAGACCGCGGTGGTACAGGACGTGCATCTCGGTGGCATCCCGGTGTGCCTGCTCGGCATCGAGTCCCGGACCGTGCCACGGCGCGGCTTCCCGCCCACCGACGGCCCGGACACCTACACCGCGGGCACGCTGTTCCCGGCGTCCTCGAAGAAGGCCGCGCGGGCGATCAACGCGGCCAGCGGCAACCGCCCGCTGGTGGTGCTGGCGAACCTCTCCGGCTTCGACGGCTCGCCCGAGTCGATGCGGAAGCTGCAACTGGAGTACGGCGCCGAGATCGGCCGGGCGATCGTCAACTTCCGCGGACCGATCGTGTTCTGCGTGATCTCGCGATACCACGGCGGCGCGTTCGTGGTCTTCTCGAAGGCGCTGAACCCCGAGATGACCGTGCTGGCCCTGGAAGGCTCGTTCGCCTCGGTGCTCGGCGGCGCTCCGGCCGCCGCCGTGGTGTTCGCCGGCGACGTCGACGCCCGCACCGCCGCCGACCCGCGGGTACGGGACCTGGAGGCCCGGGTCGCGTCCGCCTCCGGTGCCGACCGCGCCGCGTTGACCGCGGAACTCGACGAGCTCCGCACGTCGGTCCGGACGGAGAAGCTCGGCGAGGTGGCGGCAGAGTTCGACCGCGTGCACAACATCCAGCGCGCGGTCGAGGTCGGCTCCGTCGATGCCGTCATCCGCGCGGCCGACCTCCGTCCCCGCGTCATCGAGGCCATCGAGTCGCACCTGAGCCGTCCCGCCGGGGGTGGCCCTCACCCCGGGCACAGCGCGGCGACAGCGGTAGCCGGGTGAGACCGGCGGCTACGCCGAGGCAGAGCCCCCGGAGGGGATGCGGCCCGCTCGGCTGGTCCGGTCCGACGGAGGACTACTCTCCGGCCCGCCGTTCCCGGTCACCGGCGCCGGTGACGTCCCCGTTCGGTGCGCCCGGGCTCTCCCCCGGGCCGGCGTCCACGGCCTCCGGCGACCCCCGCGCGGCCGCGGCGCGATCATTCGCCCGCGGGGCACGTCGGGCGAGCAGGAAGACGCCTACGACGAGTCCGCCGAGCGCGGCGAGCTCGCCGAGCAGGCTCCAGGCGCCGGTCCGGATCCGCTCGTCCAGCCAGAGCAGCCCGACCGCCATGGAGACCAGGGGATCCGTGACGGTGAACGTCGCCAGTGCCGGCGCGCCGAGGGGCCCCGCCTGGTACGCGTTCTGGCTCAGCAGCACGCCGACCGGGCCGAGCACCACGATGCCGTACGTCTGCCAGTGCCCCAGCACGGCGACGGGTCCGTCGTCGAAGGTGTGCGCGAGGCTGCTGATCAGACCGGCCGTGACGCCGTAGCAGGTGCCGGCGGCGGCCGCCAGGGGAAGTGGGCGCCACCGGCGGCCCAGTCGGGCGGCGAGCAGCAGGCAGCCGGCGACGGCGCCGACGAGACCGGCCGCCAGCCACGCCCCGTCCTGGATCGAGTCCAGGCCCCGGCCGCGGTTCGCGGCAGGAGCGGCGATCAGCAGGAACGCGGAGAGGCCGACGAGGCAGAGGAGCGACTCCAGCACGATGGGTCCGTCCGGGCGGTGGCGTTCCACTGCGGCGAGCAGGAGGACATACCACAGCAGGCCGGTCACCAGGACCGATTGCACCAGGATCAACGGAACGAGGGTGAGCGCTGCCGCCTGTAGGCCGAAGGCCGCCGCTGCCAGCAGGACGGACCACCGCCAGTTGCGCCGGTGCAGCAGCCGCCACAGCAGCTTCGGTCGGGCCACCCGCTCCTGCGGTACCCCCTGGTTCGCCCGGTACTGGAGGACCGACGACGTGCCGAACGCGGCGGCAGCGGCCACCGCGAGCGTCGTACCGAGCGCCAGCTGCGCGCCCTGGTTCACCGGCGGGTAGGTCCGGGCATCGCGTCTCCTCGGCCGGTGTCCACGCCATGGTCCGGGCCGGCTGACGACGCCTACCCAACCGGAGCCGCCGGCGCCGGGCTGGCCGCCCCGGGGCGTTCCCTGTCGCGGCGCCGGCAAACCTTCGCACGACCGGCACGGCCGGCGCCGGGTTTACCCGTCCCGGCCGCGGGTAGCCGGCACGCCGGGCGGAGGCGTGGGGTGGAACGGACGTGAGCGAGTGGTCGAGGCGAGCGGCGTCGGGCGGCGCGGGTTACGGAGTCGGGTGCCGCTCCTGCTCGCCCTGACCGCTGGTCCCGCCGCGGTCGAGGCGGCGCTCCTCGGCTGGACCGCGAACCGGTCCGCGCTCGGGATGGCCCCACAGGCCGCCGCGGCCAACCCGTTCGGCGTCTTCCACGATCTGCGCTGGGTTTTCGTGTACCACGACTCGTGGCTCACCTTCGCCGTCGCGCTGCTCGCCGCGATCGTGGTCCGGACGCTGCTCACGGTCGCGATCGTGATCGTCGCGTGGCCGCCGGAACGACCCCGTCCACCGGTACGCCGGCTGATCCGTACCGGTCTGGCCGTCACCGCGGTGACCGCGTTCGCGCTCGCGCCGTGGACGTCGATCACCGTGGCCGCCGGCGCCACCGCGCTGTCGTGGTTCTCGATCGGTGCGGTGCTCGCGCTGCTCGTCCTGGCCCTGCTGCTGCAACGGGGGCCGATGACGGGAGCGTGGTGGCGTGGGCTGCCGCCGCCGGGGGCGGTGCTCTGGGCGGCGGCCACGTTCGGGGCGCTCACCGTCGGGGCCCTGGTCGTCGGCGTCGGCCCCGGTTGGGCGGCGGTGCCGTTGGCCGCCGCCGCGGGCGCGGTCAACGCACCGCTGTGGCAGGCGCTGGTCAGAAGCGCGGTGCTGGGCCGATCGCGCCTGCCACGGCTGCCGACGGTACCGGCCGCCGTGGTGCTGCTACTGCTCGCCCTCGCCGGCAGCGGGCTGCTGGCCCGGTCGGGCTCCCGTGCCGCGGCCCGGCCGCCACCGCCGTTGGTGCAGCGGGACGGTGACGTCGCGCCGGAGCAGGCGCTGCTGTACGTCGGCGGGTACGACTCCCGCTACGACGGCTCGACCGGACACCTCCCCGACCCGGCGGGCCGGGCATCGCTGCCGGTACGCAGGTTCTCCTATGCCGGGCTCGACCGGCAGGGCCAGCCGTTGCCCTACTCCCCCGCCGACACGCACCAGCCGCTCACCCGCAGCGCGAAACTCCTCGCCGCCCAGGTGATCGAGGTACGGCGGCGGACCGACCGGCCGGTGGCGCTGCTCGCGCACAGCGAGGGGACCCTGGTGGTGCGCGCCTACCTGGACGACGACCCGCACCCCGACGTCGACGCCGTCGCCCTGCTGAGCCCACTTCCGCAGCCCGCCCGCGTCTACTATCCGCCGGCCCGGGCACCGGCCGGGTGGGGCATCGCGACCGGGTGGCAGTTGCGGATCATCTTCGGGGTGGTCGCCACGACCGGCGGCTCGGACCTCGGCAGCGACAACCCCTTCGCCCGGTCACTGCTGGACGAGGCGCCGCGGTACCGGGACCGGATGCTCCAGCCGGTGGCCGACGTACGGATGATCGCGTTCCTGCCCCTGGTCGACGCCATCACGAACCCGCCAGGCCCCGACCCGCGGATCCCGGTCGTCATCGTTCCCGAGCGGCACGCCATGGACTACGGCAGGGCGAGGACGCAGCGGCTCCTGATCGCGTTTCTCGACGGCCGCTCACCCGATCCGGGCGGGGACGGCGGGTACCGGGCGCTGCGCGCCGCCGGTGCCGCCTGGCAGGCGCCGAGCCTGGCTTTCTCGCTCAACCAGGTCTGGCAGACCGGTCCGTCCCCGTCATGACAATCTGAGCATGGACGACGGAAGTCCCGCCGCGCCCAGGGCGATCCGCACCGCTGACCCGGATCGGGGGCGGTCGGCCCGGGGCCGCTCAACGAGGAGACGGCATGACTGATGGAGGTGGCAGCGCACTCCGTGGCGTGGTCAGCCGTCGGCTGCCGGACCCGCCGTCGACCCCGCCCGTCCCGGGAATGACCCCGCGTCGGGTACTGGTGGTCTCGGCCGACATCGGCGGTGGCCACGACGCGACCGGCCGGGCGCTACAGGAGCGGATTCTGGAGTTGTGGCCGGGCAGCACGGTGCGGTGGCTGGACACCCTCGACGTGATGGGGCCCGGCGTGGGGGCGGCCTTCCGCCGCGTCTACGTCACCAACGTGGAGCTGACCCCCTGGCTGTACGAGTTCTTCTTCCGCTCGCTGTGGCGGTACCCCTGGCTGGCTCGGGCGTCGAAGGCGTTCACCGGGGCCTGGGCGGGGCGCCGGCTCGGTCCTCGGATCGAGTCCTTCGACCCCGACCTCGTCATCTCCACGTACCCGCTGGGCAGTGCTGGGCTGGCCTGGCTGCGTCGCCACCGCGGGCTCGGGGTACCCATCGGGGCCTGGGTGTCGGATTTCGCCCCGCACCCGTTCTGGGTCTATCCGCAGCTCGACCTGAACCTGGTGGTCCACCCGCAGGCGGTACCGCTGGCGGACGCCGCCGCACCCGGGGCACCGATCGCCGTCTGCCCACCGCCGGTACTGAAACGCTTCCGCCCCGGTGACCAGGCCGCCGCCCGGCACCGGTTCGGGCTGGACGCCTCCCGGTACGTCGTCGTGGTCGCCTGCGGCTCCTTCGGCTTCGGAGCGGTGGAGGAGGCGGTCCGGGGCCTGGCCACGCTCGCCGGCCCGGTGCAGGTGGTCGTGGTGTGCGGGCACAACCGGCAGCTCGTCGACCGGCTCAGCCGGCTGGGGGCACCGGCAGACCGGCTCATGGTGCTCGGCTGGGTCGACGACATGCCTGCCCTGTTGCGCGCCGCCGACCTGTTGGTGACCAACGCCGGCGGCGCGACCGCGCTGGAGGCGTGGGCGACCGGTACCCCGATGCTGATGTACCGTCCCATCGCCGCACACGGTGCCGCGAATGCCGCGCTGATGACGGCCTGCGGGCTGACCGAGACCTCCGAGGACCTGCCCGACCTGCTGCGGCGGGTTCGGCTGGCGGCGCAACGCGCGTCCTCGCCCCGCCCGCAGCAAGGGCTCGACGGTGGGGGTTGCCTGGCCGAGTTCGGCCTACTCGCCCTGGCTGCCTCGACCCCGCCGCCGTCGACCCCGGCACCGCCCGCGCCCTCCTCGACCCCGGTACCGGCCGTGCGGACGTCACCGGCCGCCGGGCTCGGCCCCCGGACCGCGGACTCGCGGCGGCGCCGACCCCGACGGCCGCCAAGCTGGCCGCTTCGCGCCCAGGACGCCTTCTTCCTGCACGTCCAGTCCCCGACGGTCGCGCAACAGATCGGCGCGGTAATCGAACTCGACCCGTTGCCGGACGGTCGTCCCGTCGAACGCGACGAGATCATCGACCTGCTGGCCCAGAGGCTGCCCGCGATCACCACATTGCGCCGCCGGCTGTCGGAGCGCGGCCGGTGGCGGCGGCCCGGCTGGGTCGTCGACCCCTGCGTCGATCCGGCGGACCACGTGGACGAGCACCACCTGCCGGCCGGCTCCGGGGAGAGCGCCGCCGACTCGGCGATCGACCTCTTCTGGTCGCAGCCGCTCCCGATGCACCGACCGTTGTGGCAGATGCTCCTGGTCACCGGCTTGCCCGGCGGCCGTACCCGGCTCGCGGTAAAGCTGCACCACAGCCTCGGTGACGGCCTGTCCGTGATCGGTACGGTGCAGCGCCTGTTCGATCCGGCCCCCGGGGCGGACGTCCACGGCGAACCCCCCGGGCCGAGTCGCCGGCCCCGGATCCGGCACCCCGGGTCGGCACTGCTCGGGGCGGCCAGGACGGGCAGCCGGCGTACTCTCGGCGCGATGCGCGGACTGGCGCGACTGGCCGTGGCCGGGCGGGCTCCCCGTACGCCCGTCAACCGTCCGCTCCGCACTCCGGGTCGGGTCTTTGTCGCGACCACCCTGCCCAGCGAGGAACTGCGTCGAACGGCGCGAGCAAACGGCGCGCACGTCAGCGAGCTGGTGTGCGCGCTGCTGGCCGACGCGCTCGGGAACACCTACCGCCCGACGGCGGCCCCGACCGGCCTGCGAGCCATGTTCGCGGTCTCCATGGATCCGCGGAACCGCTCGCGGACCCACGGAAACTGGACCGGGGCGATCGCCCTCGACCTGCCGGTCGGGCCGCTGCCACCGCTGCGGCGTCTGGCCGAGGTAAGCGACCGGTTGCGGAGCAGTGTGGCGAGCGGACAGCCGATCGCCGCCACGCTCGTCATGCGGGCCATGGGTGCACTGCCGGCACCGGTCCACGGCGCCCTGGCCCGCCGGGTCTACAGCCGCCGCTTCCTCAATGTCATCGTCTCCTACCTGAGCGAGCGCTCGCCGTGTCCGCAGCGGCTGGCCGGCGCGCCCGTACGTGCCGTCACCCCGGTCGTCGCACTGGCCGACGGCGTGCCGATCGGCGTCGGTGTGCTGCGCTGGGGCGACACGACGAACGTGGGCATTCTGCTCGACGAGACACTGGCCCACACCGCGAGCGAGTTCGTGGCCGCGCTGCACGCCGCCTTCGCCGCGATGGTGCGCAACCACGACGACCCGGCGCCCGGCGGCGGGGGATGAAGTCCGGCGCCTGTCCGCTCGTCGCGTGCACCCGGTCGAGGGCGAGGGGACGGCGGGCCCGTCCGAGCCGGTGCCGCAGGGCCGGGCATGCTCGCCGAGGTCGCGCGGTAACAGATGCCGGGCTGCCCGACGGGGTCAGTGACCCCGGTACAGCGCCTCGACATCTGCCGCGTAGCGGTCCTCCACCACGTCGCGTTTGATCTTCAGGGTGGGGGTGAGTTCGCCGTCGGCTTCGGTGAACTCCCGGGGCAGGATGCGGAAGGTCTTCACCTGTTCCGCCCGCGAAACTGTCTCGTTGGCCCGGTCGACCGCAGCCTGGATCTCGCGCCGCAGTTTCGGGTCGTCACGCATGTCGGCGACGGATCTGTCGGGGCGGCCGTGTGTGGCGCGCCAACGCGGCCATGCCTGCGGGTCGATGGTGACGAGTGCGGCGACGTAGGGACGATCGTCGCCGAGGAGCATGCACTGGCTGACGAGAGGGTGTTGCCGGATCTTCTCTTCGACCGGCTCCGGGGCGAGGTTCTTCCCGGCGGCGGTGACGAGGATTTCCTTCTTGCGTCCGGTGATGCTCAGGTAGCGATCGTCATCAATACTGCCCAGATCGCCGGTACGCAGCCAGCCGTCGCTGAAGGTGTCGCGGGTCGCATCGGCGTTGTTCCAGTAGCCGGCGAAGACCACCTCGCCGCGGGCGAGAACCTCGCCGTCGTCGGCGATGCGGATCTCCACGCCGGGGAGCGGGCGCCCCACGGTGCCGATCCGGGTCGCCGACGGTAGGTTCACCGTCAGCGCGGGCGACGTCTCGGTCAATCCGTACCCCTCCAGCACCGTCACGCCGGCGCCCCGGTAGAAGTGGCCCAACCGCTCGCCGAGCGGGGCGCCGCCGACGATCGCCATCCGGCAACGCCCACCGAGGGTGGCGCGTAGCTTGCGGTACACCAGGGCGTCGAACACCAGGCGGGCCAGCCGCAGCAGCGGCCCCGGGCCACGCTGGGTCTGCACCGCGCGGCTGTGCCGGACGGCAACGGTGTCTGCCGCGCTGAACAACCATCCGCGGTGGGCGTCGTCGGCCGTCTGCCGGGCCCGGGCGTACATCTTCTCGAACACCCGGGGCACCGCGAGAATGAACGTCGGACGATACCGGTGCAGTTGATCGAGCACTCCGGCGGTGTCGGCGCTGTGTACCAAGGTGGCCCGGGTACGTACCATGCCGACCTGGATCAGCCGGGGGAACGCGTGGGCGAGCGGCAGGAACAGCACCGTCGCCGCGCCCGGATGCAGCAACTGCGACAGCACCGCGGTCGCGCCGGCCACGTCGCAGGAGATGTTGCGGTGCGTCAGCACACATCCCTTGGGCCGTCCGGTCGTACCGCTGGTGTAGACGATCGTCGCCACATCTGCGGCGGTGACCGCCCGACGACGCGTTTCCACCTGCGCGTCGTCGACGGCGCGGCCACGCGCGACCAGCTCGATCAGGTCACCGGAGTCGATCCGCCAGGCCTGCCGCAACGCCGGCAGGTCTCCGCGGAGGTCGGCGAGCATCGCGGCGTGCTCGGCGGTCTCCACGACGCATCCCACCGCGCCGGAATCGGACAGCATCCATCCGAGCTGCTCCGAACTGGAAGTCTCGTACACCGGGACCGTGACCGCCCCGATCGACCACAGCGCGTAGTCGACCAGCGTCCACTCATAGCGGGTACGGCTCATCAACGCGACCCGATCGCCGGGCCCGACCCCCGCCGCGATGAGCCCCCGCGCGAGCCCCTGCACGTCATCGCGGAACTGCCGGCAGGACACCGACACGGCCCCGTCGCTGCCGGGCCCCTGCGCCGGCCACGAGCGAGGATCCGGATCCGGGCGCACGAACTGCACAGCCTCCGGATCCTGCCGGGCGTTGTCCCACACGACCTCGGCCAGGCCCGACGGTTCGAAACCGGTGAGCGGCGGCGCCGCCGTCACGTCCCGCACCCGGCCACCTCGCAATCACCCTCGCCGCCCCTGCCCCGCACCGCAACCAAGGTCCGCTTCGGCCATGATGTCGCACCGACAGGCCGCCACGGCGGCGAACTCCGAAACCGGGCCGGAGCGCGGGCCAGCCCACCGCATCGGCCCACGCCGATGGCGCCCACGTCGCCGGCCCGGCCGCCGGACCGCGACGGAGGCGGGCCGCCGGACCGCGACGGAGGCGGGCCGCTCGCGCGGCAGCCAGTGAACGCGAAAGCATGCCACGGGTCCGCCACCGATGGCCCGGCCCACGGTCCGCCACCGGCGAGCCGGCCGGCCCGGTCCCGTCAGCGCGCGGTGACCGCCCCGCGTCCCGCCCGCTCGACCTCCTCCACCGCCGCCAGGACATCCGGCACGCCAAGTGCCGCCAATGCCGGATGCGGCCCGGCCTCCGCCGGTCGTCTCCCCCACTGGTGCACAGGTTCCGGTCGCCCCGACGCGCCGGGATCCGGCCGCCGGGCAGCGGGCACGGCGGGCGGATGCCGCCACCCCACCGCCGGGCCGGCCCAGAGGGCACGGTGCCAGGGCCGGTCGACCGGCGGTCCCCACAGCGCCGGCGGCACCGGACCGAAGAGCAGGACCGACGGGGTGCCGTAGCCGGTGGCGAGGTGGCCGATGCCGGTGTCACCGGCGACCACCAGCCGGCCGTACGCGACCAGCGCGGCCAGCTCACCGACGTCGGTGCGCCCGGCCAGCACGGCGGAACCGGGCAGTCCGGCCCGGGCGGCGACCTGCCCGGCGAGGCCACGCTCGCCGGGTGCGCCGGTGACCACGACCCGGTGTCCCCGCCGCGCCAGTTCCCGAGCCACGGCGGCGAACCGGTCCGCCGGCCAGCGCCGCTCGGCAGCCTTCGCACCGGGGTGCACGATGCTGACCCCGACCGGGAGATCGCCCGGCGCCGGCCGGTGCAGCGCCAGCTCATCCGGGTCGGTGGCGATGCCGTACCAGTCGAGCAGGCGGCACCAGCGGTGCACCTCGTGCTCATCAGGTCGCCACAGCGGGCCGACGTGGTGTCCGGCCTCGGCGCATGCGTACGCGATCAGGTGCCGGGGCTGGGCGGTGCGCAGCAACCGGTGCGACTGCGGGCCGCGCCCGTGCAGGTTCACCGCCCATCCCGGCGCCAGCGGCGGCCACCGGTACGGCCCCAGCCCGTCGACGTCGATCTGCTCGTCGATGCCGCCGATCAGGTCGACCAGGGGCGCGAGCCAGCGCGGTGCGGCCAACGCCAACCGGTCTCCGCCGACGGCGGCCCGCAGCGCCCGGAGGGCCGGTACGGCGGTGGCGAGGTCGCCGATGCCGAGGGCGCGCAGCGCGAGGATCACGGGTACGAGCTCTCCCGGTCGGCGCAGACCACCAGTTCCCGTACGGCGCAGCCCGGCGGTTGGGAGAGCGCGAAGAGTACCGCGTCGGCGACGTGGCCGGGATCGTTGAGTATCGCGTCCGCGCCGGGGCGGTACTGCTCGTCGCGGCCGTCGAAGAACGCGGTGCGCATGCCGCCCGGGATGAGCAGGGTGACGCCGACCGTGCCGGCCAGTTCGGCGGCGAGGGCGCGGGTGAAGCCGACGACGCCGAACTTCGCGGCGCAGTAGGCGGTGGCGTCGCTGACCGCCTTGACGCCGAGGGTGGAGGCGACGGTGACGACCGTGCCGTGCGAGCGTTCCAGCGCGGGCAGCGCGGCACGGACGACCGCGGCGGTGGCGAACAGGTCGACCGTGACGACCCGTTCCCAGATCTCGGCGGGTACGTCGGCCAGCCGCCCGGGCGTGTCGGTGCCGGCCGCGGTGACCGCGCCGTCGAGCCCGCCGGCCTGCTCGGCGAGTTGCCGGGTGGCCCGCTCGGCGGCGCGGGTGTCGGCGAGGTCGCACTGGATCCAGGGCACCTCGTCGGCCGGTGCCTGCCGGTCCAGCACGTACGGCCGCCCGCCCGCCTTCTGCACCGCGGTCACCACGGCGGCGCCGAGTCCGCTGGCGCCGCCGGTGATCAGGATCGCCTTGCCGCCCAGCTTGTTCATCGTCGTCCTTCCGCGAGTTGACGGCCGCCGGCCCGGACGGCGGCGATGGTGCCGGAGGTGGAGCGCCCGTCGAGGTAGGGAACGAGCACGGTCTGCCCGCCCCAGCGCCGTACCTGCTCGGCTTCGGGCAGGTCGGGGTGGTCGGGGTCGGCGCCACGGGCGTAGTCGCCGCCCTTGACCCAGATGTCGGGACGGAGCCAGGAGAGCACCGCGTGCGGTGTCGACTCGTCGAAGACCACGACGGCGTCGACGCAGTCCAGCGCGGCCAGCAGCCGGGCCCGATCGGCCTGCGGGGTGAGCGGCCGCCCGGGCCCCTTCAGCTCGGCGACGCTGCGGTCGGAGTTGAGGCAGACGACGAGACAGTCGCCGAGCCGTCGGGCGGCCTGCAGGGTGGCCAGGTGACCGGCGTGCAGGAGGTCGAAACAACCGCCGGTGGCGACCACCGTCCCGCCGTTCGCGCGTACCCGCGTCAGGACGGCGGAGGCGGCCTCCCGCCCGCCGCTGTCGGCTCCGGCTGTGCCGGCTGGACGATCGCGGTCACCCGTGGCGGCGGCGCCCGGCCCGCCTCCGACGGCCGCGCCGGATAGCGTGGCTGCGCCGCCTTCCGCGACATAGGTCGAGGCGAGCCGGACCGCCTCCTGCACCGCTTCCGACAGCAGCGCCCCGTCGGCCAGCGCGGCGACGGCGGCGACGGCGAACCGGTCACCGGCGCCGCAGGTGTCGCCGGCCGCGCTCACCGGCCCCGGTACGACCAGCGGGGCCCCGCCGTTGTGGCAGAGCAGGCTGCCGTCCCCGCCCATCGTGACCGCGACCGCGGCGGCGCGCCATCGGTCCCGCAGCACCCGGGCCGCCCGGGCCAGCCCGGACAGGCGCGGCCCGGTGGCCGCGTCACCGGTGAGCCGGAACAGCTCCCCCTCGTTCGGCGTCACGAGACGGCAACCCGGAACGGCCGCCGGTCCGCGCGGATGCGGGTCCCAGACCACCGGCCCGGTGCTCCCGGCGAGCGCCTGGCGCATCGCCGACAGTCCGGCCACGCCGCGTCCGTAGTCGCTGACCAGGATGGCTCCCGCCTCGGCCAGGACCTCCAGCGCGGCGGCCGGCGGTTCGCCCGGCGGTGGGGCGGCACCGCCCCGGTCCAGCCGGAGCAGGGTCCGGCCGCCGGCCCGCAGCCGGATCTTCTCCGGAGTGGCGCCGGGCAGCGGCAGCGGGAAGAGCCGCACGCCGGCGCCCGTGAGCAGCCCGGTCAGTCGAGCCGCGGCCGGGTCGTCGGCCAGCGCGGTGATCAGCGCGACGTCCCGCCCGTCGGCGGCGGCGAGCAGGGCGGCGAGTCCGGCACCGCCCGGCCGGTAGGTGGCGGTTTCCTCGTCCAGGACCGGCACCGGGGCGTCCGGGCAGAGCCGGTCGACCCGACCGTCGACGTCCCGGTCCAGCAGGGTGTCCCCGACCACGACAAGCGGCCTACTCATCCCAGCACTCAACTTCGCTCCGTGCCGTCATGAGGCACATCCGCACTGATTGGCTAATTCGCTCGCTGCGCTCCGTGCCGTCATGAGGCGCATCGGCACTGAGCTGACTGACTCGCTCGCTCCGTTCACTCATGAGCGCGCCTCCTCGCCGGAGAGCACGCTGAGCAGGCGTCGGGGGGTGGACGGTCCGCGCCCGTTGTGCGGTCTGGGCGGTGGCGCCGAGCCGTCCCGGGCGCCGGGTGGCCGGCCCGGGCCGGCGGGCCGCAGTCGGGGCATGGCCTGGTCGACGTACGAGCAGAGCAGGTGGGTGGAGACCAGGTGCAGTTCCTGCACCACCTGTGGTTCGGGGGACGGCACCGCCAGGACCTCGGTGCAGGCGTCGGCCAGCGGGTTGGGCGCCGGTCCGGTGAACGCCCAGCAGGTCAGCCCGGCGTACCGGCCGGCGTGGGCCGCCGCGAGCAGGTTCTCACTGCGACCGCTGGTCGACATCAGCAACAGCACGTCGCCGGGGCGACCGTGTGCCCGTACCTGCCGGGCGAACACCTCGGCGAAGCCGTAGTCGTTGCCGATCGCGGTCAGCGAGGAGGTCTCGGCGGTCAGCGCGATCGCGGAGAGCGGTACGCGGTCGTCGCGGAGCTTGCCGACCAGCTCGGCGGTGAGGTGCTGGGCCTCGGCGGCGCTGCCGCCGTTGCCTGCGGCGAGCAGACGGCCGCCGTCGGACAGGATCCGGGCGAGATGGGCGCCCCACCGGCCGAGCCGCCGGGCGGCGTCCCGGTAGCCCGGCATGGCTCGGGACAGCTGGGTCAGGTGCGCGTCGAGCAGCAGTTGCTCGGACATCACGCCACCGCCCCGCTGGTCTGGGGGGTGCCGCACACGGCGGTGTAGACGGCACCGAGCCGGGCCGCGGTCCGGGTCCACGAATAGCCGGTACGGATCCGGTCGACGGCGGCGAGACCGTAGCGGTGCCGCCGCTGCGGGTCGGCGAGGAGATGCCGCAACACCGCTCCCAACGTCTCCGGGTCACGGGGCGGTACGAGGTCGCCGGTGAGACCGGGCACGACCGTGTCGACCAGGCCGCCGACGGCGGTGCCGAGTACCGGTACCCCGCAGGCCATCGCCTCCAGCGGAGTCAACCCGAACGGTTCGTACCAGGGTGTGGTGACGAGGAGGTCGGCCGACCGGTACCACCGCGGCATCTCGTCGCGGGGTACCGACCCGACCAGGTGTACCCGGTCGGCGACCCCCTCCGACTCGGCCAGCGCGCGTAGCCGGTTGGCGAACCCGTCCCCGGCGAGCCGCGCCGCCGGGGGGCCACCGATCAGCACGTACTCGGCCTCGGGCACCATCCGCAGGGCCCGGAGGATGTCCTGGAAGCCCTTGCGTTCGACCAGCCGGCCGACGCCCAGCAGCCGGGGCCGGCCCGGGTCGCGGCCGGCGGCGGGACCGTCCCGGGTGAAGATGCGCAGGTTGACCCCGGAGGGGACGACGGTGATGGTGGACTGCGGCACGCCCATCCGGATCAGTTCGGCCAGCTCGTCGCGGCACTGCGCGATGACCCGGTCGACCGCCCGGCCGAGCATCCGCTCGTACCTGATCCGCTGCGGCGGGCTGGTGTCGGCCAGACCCTGGTGGCGGCGCTTGACGGTGCCGAGGGCGTGGTAGGTCTGCACCACCGGCACCCCGGTCTGCCGGGCGGCGGCGAGCGTGGCGAGGCCGCTCATCCAGAAGTGCGCGTGGGCCACGTCCGGGCGCCACAGTCCGTCCTGCCAGTGCCGGGTGAGCCACCGGCCGAAGTCGGTCATGTACGGCAGCAGCTCGTCCTTTGGCACCGGCTCGGGTGGGCCGGCCGGCACGTGCAGCACGCTGACCCCGTCCCGCATCGGCACCACCGGGCTCTGGTGCGGCTGGTCTCGCCGGGTGTAGACGTGCACGTCATGTCCCTGGTCGGCCAGGGCCGCGGCGAGTTCGGCCACATGGGTGTTCTGTCCGCCGGCGTCCGGGCCGCCGAGTTCGGCGAGCGGACTGGCGTGTTCGGAGATCATCGCGATGCGCATTGCTCCTCCTGAAGCAGTCGGTCCCAGTCCGCGACGAACCGGTCGAGACCGTAACGGGTGGTGGCGGCCTGCCGGGCACGCTCACCCATCGCCCGCGCGGCGGTCGGATCGGCGATCAACCACGCGGCGGCGTCCCGCAGGGTGTCGAGGTTGCTGGCGAGGACGCCCGCCTCGGGCGGTACGGCGGCGACCGCCTCCGTGGTGGCCAGCACGACGACCGGCATGCCGATCGTCATCGCCTCCAGGAGGCTGAGCCCGAGCGATGTCCAGCGGCACAGGTGCAGGTAGGCCCGCCGTCGAGCGAGCTGCTCGTGCAACCGTGCCTGGGGCAGGTCGTAGGTGCCGAGGCGGTCGCGGGGCAGGCCGATCGCCTCGGGAAGCCCGTCGACGCCCATGCCGAAGACGTCCAGCGGGGCGACCGCGGCGAAGTGTGGAAACAGGTCGGTGCCGGTGACCCGCCAGCGACGGACCGGTTCGTTGGTCACCACCGCCAGCCGGTCGAGGCTGCCGTCGTACCGGACCCGTGGTGGGACGATGCCGTGCTCGACGACGGTGGTGCGGGTGGCGCCGGTGTCCCAGAACAGGGCGTTGAAGTGGGTGACGTGGGCGACGCGCAGGTCGTCGCGGTCGGCCATCGGGTGCCGGGTGTTCGGTACGTCGCCCTTCGGGGTGTTGTGTTCGACGTAGATCGCCGGCAGGTCCCGGCCGGGGCGCCGGCCCAGCCACTTCTCGGCCAGCTCCAGTTCCTCCGGCCGCTGCGCGATCACCAGGTCGACCGGCTCGGCGGCGAGCCGCTCCGGAGCGATCTCGTGCACCGTGTCCGGCCAGTCGTACGTCCGGGCCCGGCCGAGGCCGTACGGCCCCCGATCCGGCGTGACCGGGACCAGGTAGCGGTGCTTGCCCTGGACGAACGCGGTGGTCCACGAGCCGTGCACGTGCCACAGCAGGATGTTCACCGTGCTCCTCCTGGTGTCGTGCCGTGGAACCCGGCCGGGTGTCCGGACCCGGCCGGCGGTGCCGGGGGCAGTGGCCGGGTGACCAGCAGGTCGACGGCGGCCACCACCTCGGCCGCGTCAACACCGGCCAGACAGGGGTGACCGGGCAGCGGGCAGACGCTGGCGCGGCTGTCCCGGCAGCCCGCGCCGGCATCGCCGAGGCGTACCACCGGTACCCGGTAGGGTGCCCACTGCTCGAAGGGGACGGTGGGTGCGAACAGGCTGACCACCGGTGTGCCGACCGCCGCGGCCAGGTGCGCCGGGCCCGTGTTGCCGACCACGACGCAGGCCGCGCGGGTCAGGATCGCGGCCAGTTCGCTCAGCGAGGTACGGCCGCCGAGGTCGATGCCGCCGCCGGCCGCCGCCACCTGCGCGGTCAGGTCCCGCTCGCCCGGGCCGCCGGTGACCAGCACCCGGTGACCGGCACGGGTGAGCGCGGCGACGATGTCGGCGCACCGCCCCGGCGGGCAGGCCCGGGCCGGCACCGACGCACCGGGGTGCACGACCACGTCGCCGGTCCGGACGTCCACGGGCGGTCGCGCGGGCAGCGCGTCGGCCCGCAGCCGCAGCGTGGGCTCGTCGCCGGCCGGCAGCTCGAAGCCGGCGGCGGCGGCCAGCGACAGCGCCCGCTCCGGCTCGGGCACCCCGGCCGGCACCCGGTGGCGCAGGTCCAGCAGGCTGCCCGGATAGTCGTCACTGATCGCGCCGACCAGGGGTACCCCGGCCATCCGCAGCAGCAGGGCCAAGGGCAGGGCGGACTGGTGGAACGAGGTGAAGATCAGCGCCTGGTCCGCGTCGACGGTGGCGAGCCGGGCGGTCAGCTCGCGCATCGCTTCCGGCCGCACCGGGGCGGGTGCCGGGTCGATCCAGGGCAGTGGCCACTCGATCAGCTCGTCGACGCCGGGCAGCAGCCGCGCGGCGGCCCGGCCCCGGGGCCCGCAGAGCAGGACGACCCGGTCCGCCCCGGCGGCGACCGCCCGAATCGCCGGCCCGGTGACCAGGACATCCCCGGCCGAGTCGCTGCGCGCCACCAGCACCGTGCCGGGTCGCCCGCCGGCCCGCCGCGCGGCCGTCGACGCGGATTCGGCTGTACGGCCGGCGCGGTGTCCTGCTCCCAGATGCAGCCGGCCGGTGGCCGGTTCGGCGCGCACTGGTGAACCTCTTCCCGCCAGGTTCAGTGTCTGGCGGCGAAGCAGTTGGTCGACCGCGTCGGCGAGGTCTGCGGCGACCGCCGAGGCGGCCACGACCTCCTCGGGGCGGGTCACCGGCGTGGGTACCAGGATGCCGGTGGCGCCGGCCGCGGCGGCGGCGGTCATGTCCCGGCCGATGTCGCCGATCACCGCGCAGCGGCGCGGATCGGTGCCGAGCGCCCGGGCGGCAGCCTCGACGAGCCCCGGTGCGGGTTTGCGGCACCGGCAGCCGTCACCGTCGCCGTGCGGGCAGATCTGCCAGGTGTCGAACGGGCCCAGCAGTTCCTCGACCCGGGCGTTGACCGCGGCCATCTCGGCGGCGGTGAACAGGCCACGGGCCAGCCCGGACTGGTTGGTGACCACGCCGAGTCGCAGCCCGGCGGCGCGCAGCCGGGCCAGCGCCTCCCGGGCGCCGGGCATCGGACGTACCTTCTCCGGGTCCCCGTTGTAGGGCACGTCCTCGATCAGGGTTCCGTCCCGGTCGAGCAGGACGGCGTCGAACAGGGGACGTGGCCGGCTTTCCCGCCCGGTCATCGCAGCTCCCCCGGGTACCGCCGGACCGGGCGCGGCGTCTCGTTCCGGTTGCGCCACCAGCCCCGCACCCAGTGGGCGACGGCGAGCGGCGGAATGACGGCGCTGGTCACCAGCATCGTGGTGACCTCCGAGCGGGTACCCGGCCCCGGCGCGATCCGCGAATACCCGAACCGGGCGGTACCGGACAGCCAGGCCGCACCGGCCAGGGCCGCGGTGGCGGCGAGCGGGCGGCCGGCCCGGGACCGGCGGGTGGCCACCGCGCCGGCCAGGGCGGCGGCGGTCAGCACCGCAGCGCCGGTGAGCGTCACGTGCTGGTGGCGTCGTCCCGCCGGCACGCCCAGGTCGGTACGCCAGGTCGGACCGTAGAGCCGGCGCAGCAGGGCGTCGTCGGCGTTGCCCCGCTGGGCGCGCAGGCTGATCCAGCGGCTCTCCGGCCGCACCGGGTGGACGACCGTCCGGGTACCCCGGAGCAGCCGCCAGCCCGCCAGCCGCACCCGGTGGGCCAGCTCCGCGTCCTCCCGGTAGGCCCGGGGGAACCGTTCGTCGAAGCCGCCGACGGCGGCCAGCGCGGCTCGCCGGTAGGCCATGTCCGCGGTGATCCATTCGCCGTCGGCGAGGCCCGCGGTCACCCGTTCCCAGTCGGTCGGCGGGCGATCGGACGGCAGGGGCACGCGGACGACACCCTGCACCCCGCCGACCCGGTCCGGCACGGCGAGGTCGGCCCGGAGCCGGTCCAGCCAGTCCGGTGCCGGCAGCACGTCGTCGTCCAGGAACGCCACCCAGGGATGCCGGGCCGCCTGCCAGCCGAGGTTGCGGGCCGACGCCGGGCCGGCACCGCGTCCGCGTAGCACCTTGGTGTACGGCGCGAGGGCCCCCGGCACGGCCAGCTCGGCACCGCCGGCGGGACGGTCGTCGACCAGGAGAATCTCGAGTTCCGGTCGGTCGTGCACCTGCTGGGCGAGGGTGGCGAGCAGGTCGGTCAGGCTGTCCCGGCCGAGGGTCGGCACGACGACGCTGATCACCGCTGTGCTCCGAGGTCGCCGCGGTGCACGGCGTACGGGCCGATGGCGAGCAGGTCGACCGGTGCGGAGCCGAACAGTTCCATCGCCTCGCGCGGGGTGTCGACCATCGGCCGGCCGGCGGTGTTGAGCGAGGTGTTGACCACCACGGGCAGGCCGGTGAGCCGCTCGAACTCGGCCAGCATCTGCGCCACCAGCGGTTCGGTCTCCGGGTCGACGGTCTGCACCCGGGCGGTGCCGTCGACGTGCACCACCGCCGGGATCCGGTCCCGCCACGCCGGTGCGACCTGGTGCACGAAGAGCATGTACGGGCTGGGTAGCACGCCGGAGAAGATCTCGGCGGCCCGTTCGGCGCGGACCATCGGGGCGATCGGGCGGAACTGCTCGCGACCCTTGACGTCGTTCATCCGGCGGGTGGTGTCCGGGTCGCCGGGGTGGGCCAGCAGCGAACGGTGCCCGAGGGCCCGCGGCCCGTACTCGCTGCGCCCCTGGAGCCAGGCGACGACGCCGTTGCCGGCCAGTACCCGGGCCGCCTCGGCGGCGATCGAGTCCGGTCGCCGGTACGGCAGCGCCGCGCGGCGCAGCTCGGCCTCCAGTTCCTCGTCGGTCCAGCCCCGGCCGAGGTCGACGCCGGGCATCGGGGTGGTGGTGTCGCCGAGCACGCTGGCCAGGTGCAGCGCCGCGCCGAGCGCGGTCCCCGCGTCACCGGCCGCCGGCTGCACCCACACCCGCTGGTAGGGCCCCTCGGCGGCGATGCGGGCGTTGGCCACGCAGTTCAGCGCGACCCCGCCGGCCATGGTCAGGGTGGCCGGACCGTCGGCCGCCTCGTACAGCCAGCGGGCCAGGTCGAGGATCACCTCCTCCAGCCGGGCCTGCACGCTGGCCGCGAGGTCGGCGTGTTCGCCGGTCATCTCCCCGTCGGCGGCGCGTGCCTTGGCGAGCGAGGCCCAGTCGATCCGCTCGACGGTGAAGCCGCCGTCGTCGGTGGCGCGGACCATGTCGCGCAACAGCCCGAGGTGGCGGGGCTGGCCGTACGAGGCGAGGGCCATCACCTTGTATTCGTCGCTGGAGTGCAGGAAGCCGAGGTGTCGGGTGAGGTCCTCGTAGAGCAGGCCCAACGAGTGCGGCAACTGCTGGGCGGCGAGCTGCCGCAGCCGGCCCTCCCGATACACCCCGCCGAGGTGGCTGGCGGTCTCGCCCCGCCCGTCGAGCACGAGTACCGCCGCGCTGGTCGGGCCGGCCGGGTCCGGGGGCGCGGCCAGGCCGGCCGAGGCCGCGTGCGCGACGTGGTGCGGCACGAACCGCACGATCTCCGGGTCGAGGCCGGGCAGCACCTCGGCGAGGAACTGCGGCGCTCGTGTGGCGTACTCGACCCGCAGCCAGTCCCACGGGTCCGCCAGACCGAGCTTGGCCGCGTCCCGGCACAGGCCGGGGTCGAACGAGTACGCCACCGCGTCCAGGCTGGCCGGGTCGAGGCCGGCCTGCCGCAGGCACCAGGCGGCGGATAGTTCCGGGAGTTCCCACGCGGAGAAGGGCACCGGTCGCTTTCCGTGCTTGCGCCGGCTGAACCGCTCCTCCTCGGCGGCGGCCCGCACCGTGCCGTCCACGACCAGTGCGGCCGCCGGGTCATGGAAGATCGCGTTGATCCCGAGTACGCGCATGGCGGCGCTCCTACCCGGCCCGGCTCCGCCTGACACCGAAGATCAGCAACTTCCTATAAGTACGTATCATCCGTTAATCCTGATTCATCCCTGTCGGTGGACCGGGACGATGGCCGTACCCGACCTGGTGCCCGAGCCGTCGCGACCACCTCCGCGCATCCAGTCCGGCCGGCCCGTGCACGGCTCCCCGGGGCGGAGGGTCCCCACCGACGCACCCTGCCGGCGGGCCTGGCGGCGGACTGTGGGCGGGATCTGGGCGGGATCTGGGCGCACCCTCATGCAGGGTTCCTCCCACGCTGGCTCACCACGTACGGCCAGCCACCCACTCGTCCCGGCGGGCCCCGCCACGCTGCGACACCCCGCTGGCGGGCGAGGGATCGGGCACCGGCGGCACGCGGTGCCGTCGACACTGGTTGGAGAGGCATGGCAAACTTCTCGGTCGAGCTGGACGGGCTCAGACGGTTGAGCGACGCGCTGGACGACGCGGCGGTCGACTGCGGACAGATCGAGTGGCACGCCCGCGAGAACGGCAAGGTGGCGGGCGGCGTCGGCCTGCTCGGCGATCTCAAGACCGAGCTCGAGAACACCTACACCTGGGCACAGGCGTTGCCCCGCCACGTCTCCCGGCTGTTGAACGAGAGCGCCATCGGAGTCAGCAGAGCCGCCAAGCAGTACGGCGACACCGATCAGCAGCAGGCCCAGCGCCTCGACGGGATGCTCGACGGGTTGGGCGGCAACGCGGCCCGGTACTTCCAGAACGCGCCGAGACCGCGGGGCGGGAACGCGCTCTTCACCACCAGGCAGACCGCCGAGGGCCGGCTGACCCGCAACGAGCCGCACACCCAGGTGGACTACAAGTACAAGTACAACGCCATGACCGACAGCGTCAGCATCACCGGTAACATCCGTGGGCTGGTGCACCAACTGTTCGGCTACGACATTTTCGAGTTCGTCCTCAAGCGCGCCAGCGGCGACTGGGACGGTCTGGTCGAAGCGGCGGACACCATGGACAAGTGCGCGGCAGCGATGGACATCCTCGGCGACAACCTGGTCTGGTTCGCCCATGACGTTCCCGCGGTCTGGACGGGCAACGCCGCCGACCGCGCGCGCGACCATCTCGTGGTGCTCGGCAGGGCCGTCTCCGAGCGGAGCGCGCAGTACCAGCACGTCGCCAGGACCTATCGGGAACTCGCCCGTCAGGCGTGGGAGATCTTCGACGCGCTCGGAGTGGCCCTGTCGACCCTGATCGACAAGCTGATCGAGATCACCGTGAAGGTGGCGGCCGGGACCGCGACCATCACGACCGTCGTCGGCGGCATCATCGGCTACGGTGCCGCCGCGTACAGCGCCAAGCAGGCGACCCAGCTCGCGTACCAGACCGGCAAGCTCCTGGCGAACCTCGAGAACGTGGTGAAGGTCGGGAAGGGGGCGCTCGCCGCGGCCGCGGGTGTGGCCGGTCCGGGGACCGCACCGAAGATCGCGCTGCCCACCTCGCCGTACTCCGCCAGTCCACGCCCCGGGGACCGCGGATTCGTCGGTCCCGTCCTGCCACCCAAGCCGGGCGACCCTGATTTCGTCGGTCCGGTGGCACCGGCCGGACCCGGCGACGCGCACGACCCGAGGGTGCGGCCCGGCGAGCCCGGCTTCGTCGGGCCGGTCGTCCCTCCGCCGAAGCCCAAACCGGGCGACCCCGACTTCATCGGACCGGTGGCGCCGAAATGACCGACGAACAGCACTGGAGTTCGGTCGGCGACGGGCGACCGGTCGAGATGACCCGGCAGCAGATCGACGACGAGCTGACCCACGCCAGCCTGGAGTGGCTGGCCGAGAACGGCGACGACGACGTGCTGCGGGACATGGCCCGGGACGTACTCGCCGGCAACATCACGCTCACCGGGGCCGCCCGCTCGATGGCCTACGGCGAACGGATGGCGGCCCTCATGAGCCAGGTGAGTGAGAACCCCGAGATCCTCTCGGACGAGTGGATGGCGCGGTACGCCGCCGACGTGGCCGACTTCGAGCAGAACCTGGCCGACCGGCACAACATCACCGTGCGCGACTGACGCCGGCCGCCCGAACGGGGCTCAGGTGGCCGGCCGGAAAGCACTCCCGTCGGGCGATCGTGGACGCGATCCTCTACGTCGTGCGTACCGGCTGCTCCTGGCGGCAACTCCCGGCGGACTTCCCGCCGTGGCAGACCGTCTACTGGTACTTCGTCCGCGGGGAGCAGAACGAGGTCACCAACCACGTCCTCGACCACCTCCGCGAAAGGCTTATTCGCACACTGGGCTTGGCTGACCGAATTCTGACGGATGAGCGAGAAGAGCGGAATGACGGGAGACTGTCACGTTCGTTATGTGGAAGCCCGGGCTGAAATGCCCGGGCGACCCGGCGGCCATGGGGTGGTGGGCGGAGTGGATAGCCAGTGACGCACCCCGCGCCACCACCAACTGTGGGTGTTACGACTGCATCAGCTTGCAGGACGGATGTCGAGGCGAGTGCATGTCCTGTTCAACAGCGCATCAGTCGCTGGGCCGAACGGCAGGGTTAGGCCAACGCAGTAAATGGTGCCGTGGTAATCCCCTGATGAGAGCCATTGGACCGGAGTCGCGGGATTATTGCCCAGGTTGAAGCTACCGACGGTGCCGCCAAAGCACCGTGTCGGACGTGATGTGTAGGTCAGCCAGATTTGGCGCGGCAGCTGATTGGCATTACACGTCCGCTCATCGATGAGCGGTTCGACGGTCTGCGTAGTGGCGACCGTCGCAGGGGCAGGAGAAGCCTGCGCAGGGGGACTGAATGCGATTGCGGCTACGAGCGCCGCCACCATGGCCAGTGTGACCGTTACCCGTTTCGGCATTTTGTTACTCCCTTGTGGGGGATCACGACACGTGACGACCGCCGCCAAGCATCGGCGGTCGTCAGTGCCTATCGGTTGCGCCTATTGAAGCAGTCAGAAGCTTCAAGGAAGCTTCAGATCAGCTTCACGGGACGATCAGGGATCAGGGCTG
>NZ_JBDJAV010000073.1:0-29397 GCF_039649625.1 Plantactinospora sp. ZYX-F-223
TGTGCACGTGGGTGTCGTACGCCCCCTGCACCAGGGCACGGGAGCGGGCGGACGGGACGGGATGATCTGACATGTCGCTCCTTGCAGGAGAGGGATACGCATGGCCGGTTCAGGCCGTACGGGTGCCGTCGGACGGGCCGGCCCCACGCCGGGCCGCCGAGGCGGTGTTAGCCAAAGTGGACTCGACGTGCCCGAGATGCCGCCGCATCGCGGCCTCGGCGGCGTCCGGGTCACGGTTGGCGATCGCCTCCACGACCGCGGTGTGCTCGCCGAGCGACTGGGCCGGCCGGCTGGGCACCAGGATGGTGCGGTACTGGAACCGGACGAGCTGGGCCCGGAGCCCGGCGATCATCCGGGCCGCGGTCTCGTGCCGGGCCGCCGCGATGATCGCGGCGTGCAGGTCGGCGTTCCCCTCCGAGTAGCCGAGCAGGTCGTCCTGCTCCAGCTTCTGGGTCATTCTGTCGAGCACCCGGCGAATGGCGGTGATCTCCCGGGTGGTGGCGTGCAGTGCCGCCTGCCGTGCGGTGAGCGCCTCCAGTACGGCCCGCGCCTGGAGGATCTCGACCGCCTCCTCCTCGGTGACCAGCCGGACGTGTGCGCCCCGGTTCGGGGTGCTCACCACAAGTCCGTCCTGGACGAGTCGGACCAGCACGGTCCGGACCACCGCCCGGCTGACCTGTAGCCGGGCCGCCAACTCGACCTCGATCAGTCGCTCGTTGGGCATCAGTTCGCCGCGGTGGATCGCCTCGCGGAGCTCCTGGTACGCCTCGTCCGCCGAGCGGGCCGGCGGGCGGCGCGGGGTGCCAGCCGCGCGCCGTGCGGGAGTTGCCGGGGTTCGTGGGGCGTCACTCACGACGTGGTCACCGTCGATGCCGGACGGGCCACTCCGGCGGCCGTACGTCCTGACCGGACGGCTGCCGCGCGGCCCGTCGACCGGGCGTACCCGGAGACGGCAGGCCGGGGAGTGTCCAGAGCGGAGTACCCGCCGCCGCTCGCCGTCCCCCGGTACAGCCCGCCAGCCCGCAACATTGTCTCCTAGATTATCAACAATCGTGTTGACAGGATTGCTGCCAGAACTTCCCTTGTCAACAACGCTCTGAGCTGCGGAAAGGCGTCCACGACAGCGGGTATCCCTCGGTCAGAGCCCCCAAAAATGGCTCAATTTCGTCGGTGACAAGCCGGACATGAGTCATCTACGATTCTCGACCGGGCGAGGGTCGGCGCGGTTGGTGTCGCTCAGATCAAGGGCCACATCCTCGGCGCGGGTGCGTTGGGACCGCCCATCCACAAGCGAAAGCTGGAGGCATACATGTTCAGACGCTCTCGCGTCCTGGCGGCAACGCTGCTCGCCACGGCGCTGGCTGTGAGCGGTTGCAGCGGCGACGACGGCGGCGACGGCGCGTCCGCCGAGGGGACCGACAAGGTCGCCTACATCACGGCGTTCGGGGCCGTGGGCCGCGACTCCTTCGCCTGGGTGGCGAAGGAGAAGGGCTACTTCGCCGAGGTCGGCATCGAGGTCGACATCAAGAAGGGCGCGGGTAACGCGCAGAACCTCACGGCGCTCAAGTCGGGGCAGGTCCAGTTCGCCTCGCTCGACTTCACCGGCGCGGTGATCCAGGCCGGCAAGGGCGAGTTCACCGACTGGCGGGCGGTCGCCGCCGTACATCAGCAGACGCTGATCTCGGTGATGACCACCAAGGACACCGACATCACCGGCCCGAACGACCTGGCCGGCAAGACCATGGCCACCGGCAAGGGCTCGGTCACCGAACTGCTCTTCCCGGCCTACGCCAAGCTGGCCGGCCTCGACCCGGCGAGCGTCAAGATCGAGGGTGTGCAGGCCACGGCGCTCAACGGCCTGATGGCGAGCCGTCAGGTGGACGCGCTCGGCACCTTCCTGCTCAGCCGGGACGCGCTGGCGGCGGCCTCCAAGAAGGAGGTCGTCGTCCTGCCGTACAGCGACTACCTGCGGGATCTGTTCGGCAACGCCATCATCACCACCCCCGGCCTGATCGAGAAGGACTCGGACCTGGTTCGCCGGTTCACCGGTGCCCTGCTGAAGGGCCTGCAGTACACCGTCGACCACCCGGAGGAGGCGGCGACGATCCTGAACAAGGCGGAGCCGACGTACCCGGTGGCCTCCGGGGTCGGCGAGATCAAGGCGATGACCCCGTACGTCGTGCCGGCCGGCGGCGCCCCGATCGGTTCGATGGACGAGGGCCGGGTGGCGCGGACCATCGCCATCCTGCAGGGCTCCGGCCTGATGCCCTCCGGACTCAGCCCGGCCAGCGTGGTCGACCTCAACATCGTGCCGAAGACCTGACGACGCCTGCCTCGACCACGACCAGCACGATCTCGACCGCTGTCGAGAGGTCCTCGCCAGCGGTCGGGCGCACCTGACGGACAGGGGGCGGTGGTCGGAGCGGCTGCCGTCCCTTCTTCGTCCCGCAGCCGGGCGCTGCCCGGCACCTCGAACACCACGTTCATCGCCGCCCGAAAGGACCCTACGGGATTCACCATGACTGACAAGAGGACCGACGCCGGGCTGCGACGTCTGTGGGTCAACGCCGGGCTCCCCGCGCTGGGCACGCTGCTGGCGCTCGCGCTCTGGTGGTTGGTCACCATCGTCTTCAGCATCGAACCGTTCTGGCTACCCGCACCCCCGGACGTGGTGGACGCGTTCCAGCGGCTCTCCGGTCACCTGGTCGAACAGGCCGGAGTGACGCTGATGGAGACGGTCGTCGGCTTCGCCATCGGCTCGATCGGCGGAGCGGCCGTCGCGGTCCTCTTCGCCGCCTCGCGCACGATCGAGCGGATGACCATGCCGCTGATCGCCGCGGTCAACGCGGTGCCGAAGGCCGCGCTCGCCCCCCTGCTCATCGTCTGGATCGGGTTGAACACCCAGGCCAAGGTCGTCATGGTCGTGCTGCTCTGCTTCTTCCCGGTCCTGGTCTCCACCATGGCCGGGCTGACCTCCGTCCCCAACGACCTGCGCGAACTCGCCCACTCGCTCTCCTCCTCGTGGTGGCAGACCTTCCTGAAGGTCCGGCTGACCTGGGCACTGCCGCAGGTCTTCGTCGGTCTGAAGGTGGCCTCCTCGCTGGCCATCATCGGGGCGGTCATCGGTGAACTCACCAACCCCGACCGCGGGCTCGGCTCGGTCGTCGTCAGTTCCAGCCAGTCCGCGGACACTCCGCTCGCCTTCGCCGCGCTGACCCTGCTCGCCATCATGGGCGCCGGGCTGTTCTACCTGGTCGCGGCGCTGGAACGGATCCTCGTGCCGTGGGCCCGGGCGATCTCGTCGTGACCGGAACACAGCTCGCAAGGAGGGCACAATGATCAAGATTGCCGGACTGTCCCGGACCTTCCAGGGGAAATCCGGGACGGTGGAGGCGCTGCGCGACATCAACCTCGAGGTCGGCAACGGCGAGTTCCTGGCGGTGATCGGCCGGTCCGGCTGCGGCAAGTCCACGCTGCTGCGGATCATCGCTGGGCTGATCCGGCCGAGCCAGGGCGAGGTACTGGTCGCGGGCGAGCCGGTCGGCCGGCCCCGCCGGGACGTCGCGATGGTGTTCCAGCGCCCGGCGCTGCTGCCGTGGCGCAGCGTACGGAACAACGTGCTGCTGCCGGTGGAGATCTTCCGCTGGCGGCGGGCCGAGCACCGCGAGCACGCCGAGCGGCTGCTGGAGATGACCGGCCTGAGTGGCTTCGCCGACCGCCTTCCACATGAACTCTCCGGCGGCATGCAGCAACGGGTCTCGCTCTGCCGGGCCCTCATCCAGCGGCCCAAGGTGCTGCTGATGGACGAGCCGTTCTCCGCACTGGACGCGCTGACCCGCGAGGAGCTGGCCGTCGAGTTGCAGCGCATCCACATGGAGCTGGGCACCACCGTGGTCTTCGTGACCCACTCCATCCAGGAGGCGGTGCTGCTCGCCGACCGGGTGGCGGTACTGAGTGCCCGGCCCGGCCGGCTGCGCAAGCTCGTCGACATCGACATCCCGCGTCCGCGCTCGTTCGGGCACAACGCCCACCTGGAGGATGTCGCCGCCGCCTCCGCCGAGCTGCACCAACTGCTGCTCAGCGACCACCTGCCGGCAACCTCGACCGCCGGCTGACCTCCACCCGGCCGCCCCGGCCCACCAGCCACCGCCAGGTGCGGTGAGCACGCCAGGGGGCGACACGAACGACCTTTCCCACCGGCCGGCCAGGCGGGTTTTCGCCCGGCCGGCCGGCTTGTTGGAGTTCCTCCCCGATCCGCCGCTCATGACCGACAATTACTGGATCGTGCCGTCCGACGAATTCCTCTGCTCCGAGGAATCGGCGAACGCGCTCCGCCGTGCATGAACGGGTCCGCCGACACCGTCGCAGTGATGTCGACGGCGGGTGTCACATCTCGGGTGCCGGCGGTGCTTTGAAGATGTGCAGGAAGATGTGGAGCTCGTCGGGCGCCGTGCGACCGTACTGGCCACGGCGGTCGCTGCGGTGCCGTCCGCCGGCAGTGGCAGGGCGGCCGGACGAGCCGGACGGGGGGATGCCGTGGCCGTGTCGACTCCTCCGGGACGAAAAGCGGTCCGTTCCGATCTTGAGCAGGTCTTCCGCTCCGCCTACCCGCGGGTAGTCGCCGTCGCCGCGCGGGTGCTCGGCTCCGGGGACCAGGCCGAGGACGTGGCGCAGGAGGTGTTCCTGACGTTCGGACGCTCCCGCGTACCCGCGGGGGAGGCGGTGGGGTGGTTGTGCGTCGCCGCGGCGCACACCGCGCTGAACCATCTCCGGACCGGTCGGCGTCGCGCCTCCCGGGAGAAGGCCGCCGGTGTCGGTGACGTCGTCAGCCCTGACGTCGCAGACGTGGTCGTGACCCTCGACGAGCGCCGTCGTGTGCGCGGGGCGCTGGCACGGCTGCCCCGCAAGCAGGCCGTGGCCCTGGTGCTTCGGCACAGCGGCCTGAGCTACGCCGAGGTGGCGGCCGCTCTTGAACTCTCCCCCGGCAGCGTGGGCACCATCGTGCGCCGCGCCGAGTCCGCCCTACGCAAGGAGTTGAACCGTCATGCGCCATCCGACTGACGGCATGTTGCGCCGGCTTGTGGACGAGCCCGTCGGCGTCGCTGACGCCGACCGCGAGCACGTCGCGGACTGCCCGAAGTGCCTGTCCGGGCTGGCAGCCGCCCGCCGGGACGCCGCGTTCGCCGGTGCGGCGCTCGATGTCGAGGTCAGCACCGACGTCGAGGACGGCTGGCACCGCCTGTCCCGGGCGATCGCCGCGGACCGGCCCCGGCAGGTGGCGGTGGCGGCCCGCCCGCCGCGATGGCGTACGGCGTTGCGCAGCCCGCTGTTCGCCGGTGTCGCGGCGGTCGCGCTGCTGACCGGGGCCACCACTGCCGCCGCCGCGAACTGGCTACCGATCTTCCGTACCGAGCGGATCGCGCCGATCACGGTCACCCAGGCCGATCTGCTGCAGCTTCCGGACCTATCCGCGTACGGCGAGGCCAAGGTGACCAAGGTCGCCGACATCCACCCGGTCGCCGATGCCACCGCGGCGGAAAAGGCCACCGGCCTCTCCGCGCCTCGGGTGCGCAAGCTGCCCCGTGGTGTGACCGGCGAACCGACGTTCCACGTCGGCAACCAGGTGAGCGCCACGTTCACGTTCTCGGCGGAGAAGGCGGCGCAGACCGCGGCGGCCGCCGGCAGACCGCTGCCTCCACCGCCACCGGGCCTTGAGGGCAGCCCGTTCAGGATGACCGCGGGCCCGGGCCTCGCCGCGATCTGGTCGCAGTCCCAGGGGAGGCCCGCCATGATCGTCGGCCGGGTGGTCGCACCGGCCGTCTACTCCGCAGGCATCCCGTTCGAGACCGCCCGCGACTACCTGCTCTCGCTGCCCGGTCTGCCGGAGGACGTGGCGTCGCAGTTGCGCGGTTTCACCGACGACGGGACGACGCTGCCGCTGATCGTGAAGATCGGTAAGGAGACGAGCTTCTCCGCCGAGGTCGACGGCGTACCGGCCACCGTCCTCACCACCAGGGGCGGCACCCTCGCGGCCGTCTTCTGGGTCAAGGACGGCGTGCTCAACGCGGTGGCCGGCTCACTCGGCACCGACGAGGTGCTGTCGGTGGCTCGCGGGTTGCGGTGGGGCCGATGACGACCGACCCCACCACCCGGCAGGGCGACCTCCCCTCCCCCGACACCGTGGCGCAACTCCTTGCCGACCTACCCCCGTCACCGGCGGTGTGGTGCTCGGGTCTGCGCAAGCGATACCGGCGCCGGACCGCGGTCGACGAGGTGTCCCTCACCGTCGGGCGCGGCGAGGTGGTCGGCCTGCTCGGACCCAACGGAGCCGGCAAGACCTCCGTCATCAAGATGCTGCTCGGTCTCGTCCGGCCCGACGCCGGCGAGGTGCTGCTGCTCGGGCGACCGGCCCGGGACCCGCACTCCCGCACCCACGTCGGCTACCTACCGGAGCTTTTCCGATATCAGCCCTGGCTGTCCGCCGCCGAGGTGCTGGCCCTGCACACCCGGCTCGCCGGCGCCACGGTGCCGGCGGCGGAGCGGCAGGAATGCCTGGCCATGGTGGGCCTCGCCGACCGTGCCGCCGACCGGGTGGGCGGCTTCTCCAAGGGCATGCAGCAGCGCCTCGGGCTGGCCGTGGCGCTGGTGGCCCGCCCCGAACTCGTCATCCTCGACGAGCCGACGAGCGCCCTCGATCCCGTCGGCAGGGCCGACGTGCGGGACCTACTGCTCTCCCTCAAGGCTCGCGGGGTCGCCGTCCTGCTCAACTCGCATCTCATCGGCGAGGTGGAGCGGGTCTGCGACCGGGTCGTCATCCTCGACAAGGGCCGGGTCGCCGCATCCGGCACCCTCCCGGAGCTGCTCGGCCAGCGTGAGCTGCGACTTCGCCTCGACGGGGTGAGCGCGCAGGCGGAGGCCCGGCTGGCCGCCGCCGGCCCGCTCACCCGTACCGGGGACGCGTTCACCGTCACCCTCCCCGCAGAGCAGGACGGCGCCGCCGTGCCCGACCTCGTGGCGGATCTGGTCAGCCTCGGGGTACGCATACACGCCGTCGAGCTGGGGCGGATCAGTCTCGAACAGCGGCTGCTCGACATCCTGCGCACCAGCCCTACCGAGGAGCACGCATGACCGCCCGTACCGTGTTCACCGTCGCCACGCTCACCGTCAAGGAGGCCACGCGCCGACGGGTACTGCTCGCGCTCGTCGCGTTGACCGTCGTACTGCTCGCGGTCAGCGCCTTCGGGTTCTCCCGGATCGACGCCACGTTCGGCGGGTTGACCACCGGAGAGGCCCGGTTGGCGGCCGCCATAGTCCTGAACCTGGTGATGTTCGGCCTGAGCCTGACCGCCGCGCTCGGCACGGCGTTCCTCGCCGGTCCCACCCTGGCCGGTGAGACCGAAACCGGGATCGCGCTGGCCGTCCTGGCCCGCCCGGTCCGCCGCTCGGCGGTGCTGCTGGGCAAATGGCTGGGGCTCGTGACCTTCGGCAGCGGCTTCGTGGCCGTGGCCGGACTCGCCCAACTCCTCATCGTCCGAACCACCACGGGCTACTGGCCACCCCGGCCGGTGACCGGTCTGGCACTGCTCGCCGCGCAGGCCGCGGTCCTGCTCACCCTCGGCCTGCTGCTCTCCACCGCTGTCTCCCCGATGGCGTCGGGCATCGTGGCGGTCGGCCTCTTCGGCGCCACCTGGATCGGCGGCGTGGTCGGCGCGTTCGGCGAGGCGCTCGGCAACGAGAGCGTGGCTCGGATCGGCACCGTCTCGCGGATGCTGCTCCCGACCGACGGCCTGTGGCGCGGAGCCATGAACGCCTTCCAGGACCCGACCCTGCTGATCCAGTTCCAGGAGGCGTTCAAGGGGCACCCCTTCCTGAGCGAGGCGGCGCTCACTCCCACCTACCTCGCCTGGACCGGCCTCTGGATCGCCCTCGCCCTCGGACTCGCGGCGGTGTCCTTCCAGCGCCGGGACCTTTGACCGGCCGGACACCCGAGCGTCACCGCGTCCTCGTAGCCGCGCCCGGGCGCCCGCCCCGGCCAGGGCGGGCCCGGCGGGCAGGCGTGACGGCGGGCCGCGCGTCGGAGGAGAACGCCAGGCGGTAGTGGCGCGGGCTCACGCCGACGATCTGCCGGAACCGCTCCCGGAACGCCGTCGCCGAGGTGAACCCGACCAGTTCGCCGACGTGTTCCACCCGCTGGTCGCTGGTCTCCAGCAGGAGTTGCGCGCGGCGGATGCGTTGCCGGTTGAGCCACTGCATGGGGGTGGTGCCGGTCTGGTCGCGGAAGTGCCGGCTCAGCGAACGGGTGCTCATCGACGCTTCGCCAGCGATGGCGGCCAGGGTCAGTGGGGCGTGGAGATTGCCGGTCAGCCAGGTCAGCAGTGGTTGCAGGGAGATGCCGGCCGGGGTTGGTGGCTCGTGCGCGATGAACTGCGCCTGGCCACCGGCCCGCTCCAGCGGCATGACCGAGGTTCGCGCGGTCTGCGCGGCGACCGCGGCACCGTGGTCACGCCGTACGAGGTGCAGGCACAGATCCAGTCCTGCGGCGGCACCCGCCGAGGTCAGTACCGACCCGTCGTCGACGAACAGCACCTCCGGGTCGACCTCGACGGCGGGGTGGCGACGAGCGAGCTGCGCGGCCGCCGCCCAGTGCGTGGTGGCCCGGCGGCCGTCGAGCAGTCCGGCGGCGGCCAGGAGGAAGGCGCCGGTACAGATGGAGACCAGCCGGCCGGTCGCGGCGGTGAGCGCCGCGACGAGTCCGGGCGGGATCGGGGCGTCGATGTCGGCGACACCGGGAACGACGACCGTGTCGGCTTCGGCCAGCGTGGGCAACCCGTACGGGGTACGGATGGCGATCGGCCCGGCCCTGACCTCGTCGGTGTCCGCGCAGACCCGAAGCTGGTACGCCGGGCGGCCGTCGGCCAGCCGGGCGCGGCCGAAGACCTCGATCGGCACGGACAGGTCGAACGGGACCACGCCGTCGAAGGCGAGGATCACGACGCGATGCATACCCCTATTCTGGCCGGAATCCGTCGGTGGCTGTCTCGCGAGCCACTGCCGCTCGGCGACGGCCGTGGCTACGGTCTGTGACCATGACCGTCCTCGTGCCGCTGTTCATCGGTGTGTTCTACGTCCTGGTGAACTCCCTGATCGCCGAGCCGCACCGCCGCCGTTTCAACGCGGTCATGCTGGCCGGGGCGGGAGCGGCCTATCTCAGCGGCGGCGGACTGGGAATCGGGGAGTTCGCGTTCACCGCCGTGCTCACCTACCTGGCCTATCGCGGGCTGGAGTCGTGGACGTTCATCGGAGTGGGCTGGTTGCTGCACACCGCCTGGGACGTCGTGCACCACCTCCGCGGCGAGCCGATCATCCCCTCGGCCCACGACTCCTCGTTCGGCTGCGCGATCTGCGACCCGGTGATCGCGATCTGGTGCCTCGCGGGCGGTCCTTCCGTCTGGCGCCACATCCCACCCTGGCGGCCTGGCACGCTGCGCCTGAGGCAGCGACTCGGCTGGCGATCCGAACCACCATCGAAGTCCACCGCTTCGGCAAGCAGTTCCTCGACCGTGCTGAGACTCTCCTCGGAGTAGTCGAGCCCACCGTCGGCCTCGTCCCGCACGGCCTCGACCATGTGCGCCGCCACCCGCTGCACCTCGTCGGCCAGATCGTTGCTCATCGGCGCAGAGTATGACCGGCGGCTGCCCGCAGGTCACCGTGGTCTGTCGGACACGCCCTGCCTCACCGGTAGCCGGTGGCGTCGGCGGGCCTGCCCGCATCCTGCACCTCCACGATGTATCGCCACGCGTCGGGTCGACTGCCGTCCACATCCGTGAACCCGTAGACCCGGGCAAGCTGGCCGCTGGAGACGGACGTACCCGACCAGCGCGCCCGGTCGGGATCGGCAGCGAGCGCGGCGACTCCCCGGCCGACGTAGGTCGGCGACTCGGAGATGACGAAGTGCGGCTCCTTGACCACCGCCTCCCGCCAGTTCGCTTCGGTCACTCCGAACAGGTCGAGCATCAGCTCCGACCGCAGCCATCCCGGAGTCACCGCAACCGCCGTGCTCGCGTACGGCGCCAGCTCGTGGCTCTGCGCCAGGGTGAGCCGTTCCACCGCCCCCTTGACCAGGTCGTAGTAGACGCCCACCTGGTGACGGTACGCACGGTTGTACTCGAAGGTGCCGTCGGTCATCTCGACCACGAGCCCACCCGGGTTCCGGATCAGCAGCGGGAGCGCGAAGTGGCTCGTCACGGCGTGGGTGTCGATCCCCACCCGCAGCATCCGCAGTCCCTTCGTCAGGTCGTGCTCCCAGATGGTCCTCCCGAACTCGGCGTGGACGTCTCCGCCGAAGATGTCGTTCACCAGGATGTCGAGACGGCCGTGGTCGGCGTCGATCCGCTCGACCAGCCCGCGTACCTGGTCAGGCTCCAGGTGGTCGACCCGCAGCGCGACGCCCTCCCCGCCCGCCGCGGCGATGTACTCGCCGGTCTCCTCGATCGTCTCCGGACGGTCGATCTCCGAACGCCCGGCCCGGCTGCTGCGCCCGGTCGCATAGACCACCGCTCCGGCTCGCGCCAGTTCCACCGCGATCGCGCGACCCGCCCCCCGGGTCGCCCCGGCGACCAGTGCCACCCTGCCAGTCAACGTCTCCGTCATGGCTCCGATCGTGGCATCGCTACCTGACAACCGATGTCTGATTTACCGATCCGCCCGGCCGGTGACCCCGGGCACGCCTCGCGACGGGCGTACTGACCGAGCGGGTGACACGGGGCCGGCCGGCGGGGGTCTCAGGTCACCAGGCCGCTGCGGTAGGCGTAGACCACCGCCTGTACGCGGTCGCGCAGGTCGAGCTTGCTGAGGATGCGCGACACGTACGTCTTGACGGTCTCCTGGCTGATCACCAGGGTCGCGGCGATCTCGCTGTTGGACAGGCCGTTGGCGATGAGGCGCAGCACCTCGAGTTCGCGCGGGGTCAGCCCGGCGCCGTCCGGCATGCCCTCGGCGGGACGGATCCGCGCCGCGTACCTGCCGACGAGTTGCCGGGTCACCTCGGGTGCCAACAGTGCGGCACCGGTCGCGACGGTGCGGATGCCGTGCAGCAGTTGCGCCGGTGGGGCGTCCTTGAGCAGGAATCCGCTCGCCCCCGCGCGCAGCGCCTCGTACACGTACTTGTCCAGGTTGAACGTCGTCACCACGAGTACCTTGACGGGTTGCGCCACCCCGACCCCGGCCAGCAGGCGGGTCGCCTGGATGCCGTCGAGTACCGGCATCCGTACGTCCATCACCACCACGTCCGGGTGCAGCCGGCCGGCGAGGTCGACCGCGGCGCGCCCGTCCCCGCACTCGCCCACCACCTCCAGGTCGGGCTGCGCGTCGATGATCGTCGCGAATCCGGTGCGGATCAGCGCCTGGTCGTCACAGACCAGTACCCGGACCGGCGCGGTCACGACGGGCTCCCCGCGGGGATGCGGGCCCGCACGACGAAGCCGCCGCCCGGCTGCCGGTCCGCGCTGAACTCGCCGCCCAGCACGTCGACGCGTTCGCGGAGCCCGGCCAGGCCCCGCCCGCTTCCGCCGGGCGAGGCGGTCCGCGAGTCGGAACCGTCGGTGCTGACCTCCACGGTGATCTCCCTTGCGCCGTGCTGCACCTGGACCACGGTACGGCTGCCGTGGGCGTACTTGAGGGCGTTCGTCAGGGCCTCCTGCACCACCCGGTAGGCCGCCAGCTCGGCACTGCCGGTCGACTCCGCCGGCTTGCCCTGCTCGGTGAACTCCACCGGCTGCCCGGCCCGGCGCGTCTGCTCCACCAGCGCGTGCAGCTCGCCGACGGACGGCATCCTGGCCTCGGTCCCGTGGTCGGGGTTGAGCAGGTCGAGCAGGTGCCGCAGGTCGCTGATGGCCCGCCGGCCGGTGTCGGTGATGGCGCTGAGGGTCTCGTCGAGCCGGGCGGGTGCGGCGGTCAGATACCGTGCCGCCTCCGCCTGCACGACCATCGCCGTCACATGGTGGGTCACCACGTCGTGGAGTTCCCGGGCGATCCGGGTGCGTTCGGCGGTGCGGCTGGCCTCGGCGACGCGGTGCCGGCGTTCGGCCTCGGCGGCCCGGGTGGACCGCAGCCACGATCCGATTCTCCAGGCGAGGACCAGCGCCAGGTAGAACACCACGAATCCCTCCACCGGCTCGGTGGCCCCGAGCCGGTGCAGCGCGACCGCCAGCGGCAGGTACGCCGCGGAGAGCAGCACCGCGGCGACACGCCGGTGACGTTCCAGGTAGGCGCCCGCGCTCAGCAGGGCGATCGGCAGCGCGGTACCCGCGAACGCGTGGTAACCGAGGAGCTGGTCGCCGACGAAGCCGAGCGACACCAGGACCAGACACGCGGCCGGCCACCGCCGGCGTACCGCCAACGGTAGGGCCTGCACGGCGATCACCGCGACGGCCAGCGCGTCGAAGGGGCGGGTTGGCAGGTCGCCGACCTGGGTCCCCTGGCCGTGCAACGCCGGCAGCAGCGACGCGACGGCCAGCAGCAGCGCGAACGGGAGATCCCGGACCGTGACGTCATACCGCCGCCACCGGTCCGGGACCCGCCGAAGGTCGATCACTGCGCGAGCGTAGCGGTCGGGTCGGCCTGGGCGGTGCGCCGGCGGCGGGGCACCAGGTGGCCACGCCGGTGGGCCAGCCACATGAACACGATGGTCAGCACCACGCCGGCCAGCACCGCGTACAGGCTCGCCTCCGGCCCGAACTCGCCGCCGCTGAGCAGGGTCGGCCCCGACAGTACGCCGTCCAGCAGACCCTCCGGCCCGCTCCTGCCGGAGGTGGTGGTGCCGAAGACGCCGGCCTGGGCGAAGTTCCAGCCGAAGTGCAGGCCGATCGGCAGCCACAGGGTACGGGTGGCGGCGTACGCGGCGGCGAGCATGCCGCCGGCCTCGACCGCGATGGCGATCGCGCCCCACAGGCTGGCGTGGGTGTTGAACAGGTGCGCCAGGCCGAACAGCAGGCCGGTCAGCACCAGCGATCCCCACGTGCCGATTCGCTCCTCGACGATCCGGAACAGGATGCCGCGAAAGATCAGCTCCTCCGTCACGGCAGCCGCGGCCATGAAACCGAGCAGCGCCAGTGCGCCCGCCGCCGAGCCCATGCCGTCGATCCGATAGCCGCCGAGCAGCGCGATGTTCGCGATGACGGCCGCGAACATCCCGACACCGATCAGCAGTCCCCGGCCCACGGCAGCACCAGCGCCTTTCCCGGCCACCTCCACCGGCGCCCGACGCTCGGTGCGCCGCACCACCCACGCGTACGTGAGCAACGCGAGCACCGCGGTCGCGAGGCCGAGGCCCAGGGTGAAAAACGGGTTTCCCCGCACCGCACCGACGGCCAGGCTGCCGGTGAGGGCGACCGCCGCGACGGCCCCGAGCTGCTTCAACAGTCGCATGACGACTCCTTCGCGAGAAGCCACGGCCAAAGCGCCGTGGCTGCCTCGAACGCTATGGACTCGCCGGCCCGAAATCGTCACCGCACGGTGGACACTCGTGGGTAGCTCGCCCGGGGGACAAGCGTGCCGCGGAGAGAGAGTGCCCAGCGCTGCGGCAGGCGTCAGTACTGCATGACGCAGTAGACGACAGTCGGATGCGTGAACCGGTACCAGCGGTTCCACCTGTGGTCCCGCGTGCACCTGTCGCCGTTGGATGCCCCCGGGACTATGTCGATGATGTGGACCGTGCCTTTCGCCTTGCACTTCGGCGCGTGGACGATCCAGCCGTCACTCTTCGGGAACCGGTAGCAGAAGAAGCGCACCAGGTGGCGCTCCAGACAGAGCCGATATCCGTCTTCGGTGATGTACGGGGCATCGGGGTCGGCGCAGGTGCTCTGGTCGTAGTCGACCGACACCACCCGGTAGGTGCCGCTGCTGCCGTTGCAGTTGCCGACCCCGAGGAAGTTCCCGGCCAGGTCGACGCCGATGCACTGCCCGATGCTGGCCGGCGGCGGTGGCGGTGCCGGCCTGGTCGGCGGTGCCGGCGCGGTCGTGCGGACCGGCTCGGGCGGCGGGTAGGTGCTTCCGACGGTGGTCCGCGAACTGTCCTTCCGGTTGTTGATCATCACGCCGACCGCCGCGGCCCCGCAGACTCCGACCAGGCACAGGGCCAGAAGCCCACCGACCAGTCCGAGGATGAGCGGCCCGTTGGACTTCGGTGGGGCCGGTGGAGGCACGGTCATGCCGGTCTGCGGTGCAGGCACGCCCGGATAGCCGGGCGGGCCAGGCGGTGGAGGCCACGTCACGCGGAGAGTGTCACACACGCCTCCGTCGGCCGGCCATCCGTCCACCCAGGACGGCCGCCGGGGTTCACCGCGGTCCGTCGCGTGCCTGCCGGTGACGGCGCCGGCGTCGCACTCGCCCTGGCACCGGTAACGGCGGGCGCCGTCCGCCTGGCTCTGCGGCGGACGCGGTAGCGGATGTGCTTCGCGTCACCCGCGGGCACCCTGCCGGGTCAGGGAGGTCAGGTACCGTTCGCGGTGCCGGGGATCCGCCGTCGTCCGCGCCCGGGTCGGTGGTTCGCCGCGGACCGGCCGGTAGCCGTCGAACGTGGACTCGATGACGCCCTCGCCCCCGGTCAGCCCAGGTAGCTGTCGGTGCAGGTGCGGTAGTCGCGCGGCCGGTACGACCGCCTCGATCGTGGTCAGGTCGCCCCGCACCGACTGCTGCCGCACCGCCGCGCCGAGGCGGCCCAGGGCCGTCAGCACGGCGCTGATCGCCCACACCGGAATTTCGAGGCTCACCCGGAGCACCGGCTCGCAGACCACGGTTCCGGCCTGGTCGAGCGCCCGCATCAGTACGATCGGCGTGAGGTTGCGGAAGTCCGCCGGGGTACTGAGCGGGCCACGCCTCGACGGCGGGCCGTCGGCCAGGCTGTAGTTACAGTCGATCATGGTGACGACGCAGTCGGTGACCTGCCAGCCGAACCTGCCCTCGCGCAGGGCCCGGCGCACGTACTGGCTCATGTGGTCGGCAAAGGTGTCGGCGTTCCGGTAGACGTACATCGGCACTGCCTGCGGCTCGACCCGCATCCGGAACTCGGTCCCCGAGTTGGCCGGACCGGGCTCGATCCGCAGGCCGATGGTGGCCTGGAACGGGTTCGACTCGGTGTTGAGGAACTCGGCGGCCTCACCGAGCCGGACCGGACGCTCGACACACACGGTGGTCGTTTCCCGGAACGTGACGTCGATGCCGAACTCGGTCGCCAGGGTCGCCTGGACGACCTCCTTCTGCACCTCACCGTAGAGCGAGACGGAGACCTCCCGGCCGGTGTCGTCCACCCGAACGGCAATCAGCGGATCCTGCTCGGCCAGCCACGCCAGCGCGCCGCGCAACGCACCGTCGTCGGCCGGGCGCACGGGGGCGACAACGGTCTCCATCGTCGGCGGGGCGAAATGATGCTCGCCGCCGGTCGGGGGTGGCCGGCCGATGGTGTCGCCGATCCGTACCCCGCTCAGGCCCCACAGCCGGCCGATCTCGCCGGCAGCGAGCTCCGGGCGCCGAGCCCACCCGCCGTTCTCCGAGACGCTGATGGCCGTCGCCTTGGCCTCGGCCTCGGCGCCGCCGACACCCGTGACGGGCACCCGCTGCCGGACGCGCAGCGTGCCGGCGAACATCCGGAGGTAGGCGATCTTCTCCCCCGCCGACCCACGGTCGATCTTGAAGATGCGGCCGGAGACAGCGGCTTCCGCGTCGCCCGCCGCCGCGGGCAGCAGTTCGGCCAGGCCGGTCATCAGCGCGGCGACGCCCTCCCCGGTGATCGCCGATCCGAGGAAGACGGGATGGACCAACGACCGCCGCGTCTGCGCCGCCAGTTCCCCGCGCAGCCGCCGGTCCGTGACGGCGCGCTCATTCTCGACGTACGCGGCCAGCAGTGCGTCGTCCCGGTCGACGAGCGCCTCGGTCAGCGCCGCCCGGAACGCGGGGTCACCGGACCCGTACGGGGTGAACCGCGCCGCCGGAGTACCGATCTCGTCGACCGTACCCATCGGGATGATCGCGGCCGTGAGCCGGTTCGTGACTGCCTCGAGCACCCGCCCGGCATCGGCACCGCCCCGGTCGATCTTGTTGACGAACAGCAGCGTCGGTACGCGCAACCGCCGTAGCGCACGCATCAGGACGCGGGTCTGTGGCTGGACACCCTCGACGGCCGAGATCACCAGGACGGCGCCGTCGAGCAGGCTGAGTACTCGCTCGACCTCGGCGATGAAGTCCGGGTGGCCGGGTGTGTCGATCAGGTTGACCGTCACGCCGGCGATCTCGAACGACACGACGGCGGACTTGATGGTGATGCCACGCTGGCGCTCCAGCGCCAGCGTGTCGGTGCGGGTCGTGCCGGCATCGACCTCGCCGACGGTGTCGATGACCCCGGCCGCGTACAGCAGCCGTTCGGTCAGAGTCGTCTTACCGGCGTCGACATGCGCCAGGATCCCCAGGTTCAGCGTTCTCCGCGCCAACCGCCACACCCCTCGAAGAGATCGAAGTTCCCTGTCCGATGGAGGTGTACGTGGCTCGCATGTCGTCTCCCTGGTCATTTCATTCGTCGGTTGGACCTCGCCCGAGTCAACCACGGCTCGGAACCCCGCACGACCGAGTTAACCCATCCGGCCGGCGGAACGGTCGGTGGGGTCAGCCGGACTGTCGGGTCGGGTCGACCGCGGACGCCTGCTCCAGCACCGAGGCGGGCAGTTGCGGCCCGGCCGGTAGGGCCAGTGGTTCCTTCGCCCGGCTGACCAGCTCGACCACGGTCTTGGAGAGCCGATTCGCCGAGTGCGACATCGACTCGTTGGCGGTGACGATCGCGGTGACCACCTCGGCACGCTTCTGCTGGCCGTACCTGACGGCCTCCTCGATGCCCCGGGCCTGCGCGTCGATCGACTCCGCGACCTCCAGGAGCGTCTCCGGGCGGATCGTCGGGGTCTGGATCGTCCGGACGATCTGCGGCACGGCGGCCTTCGACGCCCGCGCGTACGCGGAGAGCACGTCGTTGGCGCCGTCGGCGACCGCCTGCTGCATGTCGGCGGCCTGGTTGGCCTGCAACAGCAGCGCCCACTGCGCGATGGTGAGCTTCATCGTCGGGATGGTCAGATTCATCAGCAGCGCGAGGCGCTGGCCGAGCCCGTAGTTCAGGGTACGGATGTTGCGCACCTGCGGGGAGGTCGACCAGGCGACGAAGAGCCGCTGCTGGAACTCGTTGATGCGTACCTCAAGGGCCTGGATGAACTCGGTGACCAGCGAGAGACGCTCCTGCTGGTCACGCTCGTCTACCGCGCCCGGTGTCACGGTGATCGACCGGGCGTCGGCGAGCGCCACCTCCCGGACGAGTTCCATCACCGCGATCGCGCCGATGAGCTGGCCGATCGCCGCCTCGTTGGCCTTGTAGAGCTCGTCGCAGAGCACCACGTTGCGCTTGAGCTGCAACTGCTTCGAGCTGAGCTGCCCGGCTACCCGGTCCAACTGCTGCTCGACCGTCCTGGCCTCCTCGAACAGCATCTCCAGCAGGTCGCGCCCCTTCCGGAACAGCCCCTTGACGGCGTCGGAGAACCTGTTGAACGTCTCCCGGATCTTCGGGTCGCTCGGGTCGTACTTGCGCCGGAAGTTGCGCATCCGGTCGTTCAGCTCGTGCATGATGCCGGTGAGTTCGGGGATGTTGACCCGGCCGACCTCGTGGAAGATCCGGCTGACCTGGGCGTTGACCTGGTCGATCGCGCTGTTGCCGAACGAGGCGAGTTGGTCGGTGTTGGCCAGCATCGCCGGGTAGAGCTGCCCGGCCGCCGCCTCGGCCTGGGCCCGCTGCGCCGGGCTGAGCAGGTCCACGCAGACCAGCTCCCGGGGCTGGCCGGCGGTCAGGGTGCTGGTGATGGCAGTGTCGGCGGCCCCGGCCGGCGGGTCGGCCGTGCCGCCCACGATGCTGCCGAAGTCGATCTGCAATCCGTCGGTCATGACAGGTCCGTTCTCCCTCACTGGCAGGTCTTGGCGTCCTTCATGCAGCTCAGCAGCGCGAGTGTCACGTCGGCGGCCGGCGCCGGGGTGGTGCGGATCTGCTCGGCGAGGTTGATGTCCGGGAAGTCCGCGACGTCGTTGACCCCGACCTGGACCGCCGAGCGGAAGCCGTACGTCTGCCACGCGATGCTCTGGATCTCCGGATCCTTCATCGCCTCGATGAACCCGGCGGCCGTGGCGTTGAGCGCCAGCACCGGGTGGTCGCTGTAGATGGTCGGGTCGGGGTAGAGCACCCGTACGTTCCGCAGCAGGTTGGCGCTGTTCGCACCGCTACGCACGACCTGCTGGATGAGCTGGTTCTCGTAACCGGCGTAGAGCGGGGACTTGAACTCCCCGCCCTGGGTCAGCCACTCCCGGAACCCGGAATCGGAGGTGCGCGCCTGGAGGCCCTGCGCGTCGTAGAGCGCGCGCATGGTCGGCAGGGCCCGGCGTGCCTGCGCGAGGTTCGGCGCCTGGAACACGTCGTCGGTGGCGAGGATGCTCAACTGGAGCTGGGCGAGCACGAAGCCACTGTTGGACTTGGCCGGATCGGTGCTGGACACCGTGATCGGACCGCGTAGTTCGGCCGCCCCGTTGCCGTCCCAGGTCTGCTTCCTCAGCACGTAGTCCAGCAGCAGGGACTTCATGTTGACGATGTGGAAGCGGTTGTCCCGCTGCTGGACGACGCCCATCTTGACCAGCGCGTCGGTGCCGCGCGGTCCGGCGTAGACCACCTCGGGCGACTGCAACAGGTTCTCCGCGCGGTACTCCGGGAACGCCCCCTGGTGCTGCGCCTCGAAGACACTCTGCGCGCTCGCGCTCGACGGCCAGAGGCAGTCGACCTTGCGCGCCCTGAGGTCGTCGGTGCGCAACTGCACCTGGTCGTACGAGCCGAGAGGCTGGAAGCTCACCTCCAGCCGGTACCGGTCCCGCAGCACCCGGGTGACCTCGGGGTCGGCCATCAGCTCGGACTTCTCCGAGCCACCGACGCAGGTCAGCCTGGTCAGCGCGGCCGGCGTGGACGTCCCGCCGGACCTCGACCACAGCAGGGCGGCGACGACGCAGACGACGATCACCGTGACCAGTCCGACCAGGAACCGAACGCTGGGCGATCTCACGATTACTCCTTCATCCCCACTCAGGAAGTTTCGGCGGCGCGACGGTGTCGAGGTTGGCCCGGTACTGCGCGATGTCTCCCTGGTTGACCAGCCGCACGCTGTCCAGGGCGAACGCGGCGAAGCGTTCGAACGCCAGCTCGCCACTGCGCTTGAGCGCCTCCGGGTCGGTGTAGAGCACCGGTTTGCGCTGGATGTCGAGGTACTGCCGCACCGCGCCGTCGAGGCTGCCGAGATGGCCGATGATCTGGCTGGCGGTGGAGTAGAGGCTGTTCGGCGCCTTGGCCTGAACCCGGTCGAACAGCTCCGGCACGTACCGGCAGGCCGACTCCAGGGCGGCGCGGGCGGTCGGCGCCTGGACCTCGGGGTTGAGCCGTTCGATGCCGCGCAGGATCGAGAGCGCCTCCTCGACCTTGGCGTGTGCCTCGTCGACGTAGTCGTCGCGCCGCGCCTGCGCGGGGCTACGGTCGTCGATCATCAGGTACACCCCGACCGCCGCGGCCATCGCCAGCAGCGGCGCCCACAGGAAGCTGCTGGTGAGCACGAACATCCCGGCGAAGACCGCGACGGCCGTGGTGAGCGCGACCGGCGCCGCCAGTTTCCCTCTCACCGGGACCACCCCCGCCGATGTACGCCGGCCCGGCGGCCGCCACCCGAACCGGCCGTCACTTGTAGCCAGCCGCCTGGCGCAGTGCCGCCACCAGGTCGTCCTGCTGGACGAACGCGCCGCCGGTGGCCGACGCGACCTCCTTGAGCTGCCCCGGGTCCGCGTCCCGGCCGAACGCGATCGCGATCACCGGTACGCCCGACGCCTTCAACCCGGACATGGCCGACTCCCGGTAGCGGGTGTCGGACTGGCCGTCGGTCATCAGCACCACCAGCCGCCTACGGTCGTTGGGCTGCGGTCTGCCCAGTTCCTCCACGGCGCGCCGCAGGCAGGTGTACATGTTGGTGCCGCCGGCGGGCTCGTAGCTGTTGATCTTTTCGGTGAGCCCGTGCAGCCCCGCACCGTCGTTGCCCTGCACCGTCCAGGGGCTCCCGGCGGTGACCCCGCTGTTGAAGATCCCGACCGTGGTCACGTCCTGCGGGTGGGTCAGCAGGAAGTTCAGCGCTGCCTGGTCCTGGTCGAAGACCTGGTGTGCGGCGGCCCGCACGCCGTCCCAACCGTCGTTCGAGGACATCGACCCGCTGCCGTCGAGGCAGTAGAAGGTGTTGACGGGGCGCCGGTAGCGGGTCTGGTAGCGGTCCAGCGCGGCCTCGATGACCGGCGTCGCGGGATACTGGATGCCCTGCTCGTTGATGGTCGCCTGGATGCCCCACTCCGGGTTGAAGACCGACAGGTCGGGGTCGTCCAGCGTCAACCCGACGCCGCTGGCCGGACGCCGCCCCAATTTCCGTAGCTGGGCCTGTGCCCCGGCGTCCTTGAGCAGGTGGTCCTGCAACTCGGTGAAGACCTTCCGCTTGCCGGCGTCGGCGTTGTCCTGATCCGGGAGGAACCCGAGCGGCGCGTCACTGATCGCCAGCGACCCGCGCGGGTACGCCACCACGAGCGGCTCCTTGCCAGCCCTGACCAGCTCCTGGTTTTTCTCGATCACCAGGTCCTCGTAGGTGAACATCGTCCGGCAGGCGTCGGGGCGCGCGACGCACTCGGTCATCAGCGTGCCGGTCGACGGCGGCGTCTGGTCCATCGCGTCGATGAACCGGGTCACGCCCTGCTCCACGGCCGGGGAGTCCAACTGCTGCTGCGTCAACGGCCTGCCCGGGCCGTTGCCGGCGAAGTAGTTCAGGAAGCCGAACAGCACGGTCGCGCCGGAGTTGGACTGCGTCGGGTTGGTGACCCAGACGGTCGTCTGGCCCGACTCCACGGCCCGCAGAATGTCGGCGATGGCGACGTCCGGGCGGCCGGCGAAGCCCAGCCGCCGCATCTCGCTGCGCCAACCGGCGAACACCACCGGGGTGAGGAACATCGGCTTCACGTCCCGCAGCACGTTGGCCTCGTCACCGAGCTGGGAAAAGACGCTGGAGGCGAACCAGTAGGCGTCGTAGTCCCGGCTGCCGGCGGCGAGCAGCCGGGCCTGGTCGACCGAACCCTTCAACGTCACGTCGCAGGTGTAGCCCTTGCTGGCACACCAGGGCTTGACGATCGTGTTGACGACGCTCTCCTGCTCGGACCCGGCGACGATTCTCAACGACGTGGAGCCGGCGCCATCACCACCGCCCTCGCCTTCGGTGGGCTTCCCGCTGGTGCATCCGGCGGCCAGCACCATCGTCGCGACGACGACCGCCATGAGCCCTCTCACCCGCACGTGCGCTCCCGTTCCAACGCTGCCGGCCGACCCTCTGTCTGGACCGTGCTCGTTGGTAGCACCGATGGGCTAACGGGACGTCGAAGGAATCATGAACAGTGGGTTCCGCCGGCCGTGGGTCGCACCGGTCCCGCCGGGCCGGATATCGACGGCTCGGCGGTCTCACCTGGTGCGCTTGTCAGCGAGCGACCGGTCGACCGCCGGGGCCGGCGCCGCCGTGGCTGGTCACCTGGTCGCTGCCGCCAGGCCGGTCAGCCAACCGTGCCACGGCGGTCCCAGACGAACACGTCCTGCGTCTCGTTGCTGTCGGCAGCGACGAGATTGGATGCGTACGACGAGAACACCACGTGCTGGCCATCGCCACTGACCTGGCCCGGCAGGACGCTGCCGTTGCCCTCGACACCACCGGTGGAGACACTGACCCGGATCGTGCGGCCGGTCCGGCGATCGTGCAGGAACATGTCCAGATCCTCGTTGGTGTCCCCCGCGACCAGGTTCGTCGCCGCCGAACTGAACGCGACGTACCGGCCGTCGGCGCTGATCGACGGGCCGCGGCCGGCCGCGTCTGCCTGGGTGCCGCCGGACGACACGCTGACCGGGCGGGTGGTGCCGGCCCGGCGGTCGCGGACGAACACGTCCGGGAAGTCGTTGGTGTCGCCGGGCATCAGGTTGAGGGCGAAGGAGGTGAACGCCACGTACCGGCCGTCCGCGCTGATCGACGGGCTCCGGCTGCCGAGCTCCGCTGCCGGCCCGACCGCCTCGCCCTCGTCGTCGGTGACGCTCACCCGGCTCGTCACCCCGTTCCGCCGGTCGTGGACGAACACGTCCGGCGCCTCGTTGGTGTCGCCGGGAACCAGATTCGAGGCGTCCGACGCGAAGGCCACGAACCGGCCATCCGCCGAGATCGCCGACTCCTGGCTCAGATGGTTGCCCTCGCCACCGAGGCTCGACACGCTCACCCTGCTCGTGACTCCCCTTCGGAGGTCACGGACGAAGACGTCCGCGCCACCGTTCGTGTCACCGGGGACCAGGGTGGACGCCCACGAGTCGAAGGCCACGAACCGGCCGTCGGCACTGATCCGGGTACCGCTGGCCCCGCTGTCGGCCTGGGCACCCTCGGTGGAGACGCTGGCGATCCGGGTGGTGCCGGTCCACCGGTCGTGCACGAACGCGTCCGGTTCGTCGTTCGTATCGGCGACGACCAGGTTGGATGCCCGGGAGGTGAACGCCACGAAGCGACCATCGGCGCTGAGCACGGGCTCGACGCTCCAGGCATTGCCCTGGTTGCCGTCGCTGGCGACGCTCACCCGGGTGGTGGTGCCCGCCACGCGGTCGCGAACGAACACGTCGGCGTCCTCGTTGGTGTCCCCCGAAACCAGATTCGAGGCGTACGACGAGAACGCCACGTACCGCCCGTCCCGGCTTGTCGCGCCGTCGGATGCGAGGCTGTTCCCCTGCTCGCCGGCGCCGGAGACACTGACCCGGACCGTCGTACCGCGACCCGCCGTGCCGAGATCGAGGGTCCAGCCGGTACCCACGGGTGGAACGGCCAACGTCGCCGCCATGGCTAGAGACACCGCCGTACTGATCATCGGGGCTTCACCTCCGGTCGATGCGTCCACGTTCCCGTGGGTCGATCGCCCAGGCAAGGCGGACTGCCTGACCGCTCGGACATTCAGTTGACGCCAAATGAAGCACCGACCTGGGACGCGTTGCGGCTCATAGTCGCCCACGGCAACGCGAACGAGGATTGATCCCGCCCGGACCTCGCTGGTCGCCACCCTGAGTCGCGGGCCCATCAGCAACCGCCCTCGATTAGGTCATAGCCTAATCGTGGCCGAGCACGTCACCTCGGCGAAGACTGAGGACATCCACCCAGACCATGGATAGGACATCCAAGATGCGCACGCTGATCTACACCGCCTTCGTCTCGCTGGACGGCGTCGTCGACTCCCCCGGCGGCGGCATCCGATCCGAGGCCCACCGCAGCGGCGGCTGGACATACAAGGACATCGAGTTCGTGCCCGAGGCGTACGAGCTCAAGGGCCGGGAGACCGAGGAGGCCACCGCGCTGATGTTCGGCCGGACCAGCTACCAGGCGTTCGCGCCGTTGTGGCCGGACATGGCGGACTTCGCCGCCCTCAAGGAACTGCCGAAGTACGTCGTCTCGACCACCCTCGGCCAGGACGCCCTGGTCGACAACTGGGGTGACATCACGATTTTGCGCTCCCTGGCGGACGTGGCGAAGGTCAAGGAGACCGAGGGCGGACCGATCGTCATCCACGGCAGCGCCACCCTGGCCCGCAACCTCTCCGACGCCGGCCTGATCGACCACTACCACCTGCTGGTCTTCCCGGTGCTGCTCGGCGCCGGCAAGCGGATGTTCAGCGACACCGACAAGGAGAAGCAGATGCTGAAGGTGCTCGAGTCCGAGACGTACGCCAACGGCATCACCAAGCTGGTCTACGACGTCGTCCGCTGAGATGCCGCTCCTGCTCCGCAGGCCGACGACGCCTGCGGAGCAGGGCAAACAGTACCCATCTCCAGGCGCCCGGTGGTCGCGATCCTGGCGAAGGCGTGCGCGCTGGGCTTGGGGATCCGCGCGAAGTCGTTGCCGCGGTCGACGGCGATGAGGCCGAACTTCGGCCGGTACCCTTCGCTCCACTCGAAGTTGTCGAAGGCGGACCAGTGCAGGTATCCGCGTACGTCGACGCCTTCGGTGCGGGCCCGGGCCAGTGCGGCGAGGTGGCTGTGCAGGTAGTCGACGCGCTCGGCGTCGTCTTCGGTGGCGATGCCGTTCTCGGTGACGTAGAGCGGAAGGCCGGCGCGGCTGAACTCGCCGGGTGCCGGTTCGATGCGTGCCCACTCGACGGAGAGCCGGTGGGTGTTGTGGCCGAGGGAGGCCAGCAGGGCGAAGTCGTCGGCGTACCGGTGGTAGTGGTCGATGGCGTCGCCGGAGGACTCCCGGGCAGCGGTGCCCGGGTCGTGCTCGAAGTCCCACCAGTCGCTGTTGACGTTGCCGCCCTCAACCTGGTGGGCGGAGGTGGCGGTGCCCCAGAGGAAGTCGGCGGGGAAGTCGACGCCCACGATGCTCCGATCCGGGAAGGGCGTGGCCTGGCCCGCCCTCCGGAGGGCCAGGCCACGCGGTGTCATGCGTTGCGGGTGGTGAAGGTGTAGCTGCCGGAGGCGACCCGGTAGACGGCGTGGCCGCCGTCGACGCGGACGAAGTCGGCCCGGTCCGGCGTGCCGACCACCCGGGCGCCCTGGGTCGGTACCCAGACCTCGGCGGTGGTGTTGGTGGGGACGGTGACGGTGAGCCGGAACGAGTGTCCGTCCTTGTGCCACCGCGAGCGGGCCTCGCCGGCCGGGGTGTGGTAGCTGCCCTCGGCGTAGCTCAGGTCACCGACGACCTTCGGCTGGAAGACCAGCTTCCGGTACCCGGTCGACCCGGCGGCCTCGCGGATCCCGGCGATCCCGCTGTGGAACCACTCCTCGATCTGGGCGAGGATCATGTGGTTCTTCGAGTCGCCGCGGTTCCACCGCTCCCCCACCGTCGTCATGCCACCCGGGTTGGCGGTGGTGGACTCCATGAAGAAGCCGTAGCTGGGCTGCTCGTCCTCCTGTAGCAGGTCCCACAGCACGTCGTCGCGCCCCGCTGCCGCCAGCGCCCGCACGTTGGGGGCCATCCCGATCGTGCCGCCGCTGAAGTGCGGCCCGTCGCCGGTCGGGTGGAACGCGTAAACCAGTTCGACAAGCGCGTCCAGTACGGCGCCGCGCTCACTCTCCGGGACCAGCCCGGCGTCGAGGGCGAGGGCCTGCGCGGCCTGGGTGGCGCCGGTGGTGCCGGCGTTCCCGGCCGTGGTGTAGCGGCGCAGCGCGGTGTTGTAGAAGTGGGCGTTGAACGCCGCCTTGATGTCGGCGGCCAGCGCCGAGTACCGCTCGGCGTCGGCGGTGTGCCCGGTCAGCTTCGCCATCATGGCGAGCTTGCTGATCATCACGTAGTACCCCCAGGTGCCGGTGATCCGGCCGGAGGTCTGGTCCGCCGAGACCCAGTCGGCGAGGGCGGCGTCGACGATGTGCGCGTCGGCGCCGGTGCCGACCTTCTGCCGCTGGATGTAGTCGGCGAAGGTCACCATCTGGTCGTAGTAGCGGGCCATGGTCTGGGTGTCGCCGTACAGCTCGTAGAGCATCGCCGGGACCAGGATGATGGCGTTGCCCCAGTTGATCTCGTCACCGAAGCGCCCGCTGTAGCCCCAGTCGTACACCGGTGTCTTGAGGGCCACGTTGCCGAACATCGGGGTGTCCGCCCGGGACTGTCCCTCGACCAGGTGGTGCATGGTGGTGCGCAGGTACGCGGCGAGCTGGTGGTTGCGGTGGATCGCGCCCATCGGCATCGTGTAGTCCGCCGGATAGGAGAGCTTCTCCCGCCCCGGGCAGTCGGTGAAGACCGACATGACGTTGCCGGCGAACGAGTAGCGGGCCATCTTGCTGATCCGGTTGATCCGGGCGTTCGAGGTGACCACCTCACCGGCGACCGGAGTGGCCGCCTGCAACCGCAGACCCCGGATGGTGTCCTTCGTCGGCACGTACCCCTCGGGCAGGCCGGTGACCTGGACCCACTGCATGCCGAAGTAGGTGAAGTCCGGATGCCAGGTCTCCCCACCCGGCAGCCCCGCGGCGGTGTACGTGTTGAACAGGTCGACACCCCGGCTCCCGCCGCCGCCGCGCAGCGACGCCTGGTCGACCGTGCCGTCCGGGGCGAGTGACTCGGCCGGTGACATCCGCACGGTGGTGCCGGCCGGCACCCCATCGAGCCGCAGTTGGGGCCAGCCGACGATGTTCTGCCCGAAGTCGAAGACCCAGGTGCCGGGAACGGGGCTGGTCACCGACACCGGGGTGAACGTCTCGACGACCTTCACCGGCTCGGCAGCCCGGGCGACCAGCCTGGTGGCCAGGTTCGGCGGCGGGGCGATACCCGCGTCGACCCAGCCGGTGGCGGTACCGTCGCGGCGTTTCGCGGTCGCCGACAGGTCGGATCCGGGCCGGTCCCAGCCGGGCTGCTCGCGGCGGGCGTCGTAGTCGGCGCCGGAGTACCAGGCGTCGGTGACCAGCGGCCCGAGGGCGGCCCGCCAGCGACGGTCGGAGACGATGACGTCGCTGCTCCCGTTGGTGTACGAGATCTCCAGCCGGGCGATCAGGCGCGGGGTGACCGCCGCGCCAGCACTCGCGTCGCTGGCCGCGATGTTGTTGCCCGATCCGGTCACCAGCGCGCCGGCGGTGTGCGGCTTGGTCAGCCCCGGGGCGAAGGTGATGCCGGTACCGTCGGCGCCAGCGGTACCGATCGCGGTGATGACCCGGGACTCCAGGCGGTCACCGCCCTCGCCGGTGTCGACGTTGATGGTGCCGCCCACGTGGTAGTTGGCGACGCTGTCCAGCTTCACCGTGGTCGCGCCGGCCTCGGCGTCGGCGACCAGCGCGCCGCTGCCCTTGAGCTGGCTCTGCCACCACGAGTACGGCGCGGTGCGACCGACCGCCGGATTGGTGACGCTGCGGCGCACGTACGCCGGGCCGTTGCCGAGCTGGACACCCAGGGTGTTGCCGCCCCGGCGCAGCGCCTCGGTGACGTCGTAGGCCCGGTACTCGCTGGAGAGCTGGTAGTTGGAGTTGCCGGGCGCGAGTACCTCGTCGGTGAGGGTGCGGCCGTTGAGAGTGGGCTTGTGCAGACCGACACCGGAGAGGTAGAGGCGGGCACCGGCGACCGTGCGGCGGTGGTCGACGGTGAACTGGCGGGCGAGGATCGGCATCGGCTGGGACTCGGTGCGGCCGGGGTACTCGATCCAGCGCGCCGCTCCCCAGTCAGACTGGTTGAGCAGACCCGTCTCCCATGAGCGCGGTCGGCTCCACTCCGAGGCTCGCCGGTCGGCGTCCCAGACCCGGACCTGCCACACCACCTGCTGGCGGGAGGACAGCGGCCGGCCGGCGTACGGGATGCCGGTCTGCCGATCCGAGCTGACCTTGCCCGAGTCCCACAGCAGGCGGTCGCGCCTGAGGTCACGCTCGCTGCCCGCGGCCCGGATCTGGTAGGCGGTCTGCCGGTCGCCGGGGCACGCCGCCCGGGAGTGCCGCCGGTGGCACGGGTGGCTCGCGGCGCGCCGCAGCTCGGCGATCTGCCAGCCGAGGGTCGGCGTGGTGTTGTCGATGCCGAGCGGTTCGTCGTGGCGGCCGTCGACCTGGAGGTTGACGACCTGGACCTGGGCTCGGCCGCCGGCGTACCCGGCGGCGGGGGCGGAGTTGAACGCCTGCGACGCGAGCAGGGTCACGCAGACCCCTACTCCGGCCAGCACGCGCCGACGATTCCTGGCTGTTGACACTGGTGCCCTCCCTTGTCGGTCAGCTGCCGGCCCGGTAGTCGGCGTCCATCGCCGCGAGGACCTTGTCCGGGGTGGACTGGTTGCTGAAGATCTCCTGGAGGCCGGCGAGCATGGTCTGCTGCACCTTGGCGTTGGGCCACAGTTGGTCCATGAACGGCACGGTCCGGTTCCCCTGGATGAAGGTGTTCAGTTCGGCGATGCCCGGGTCCACCGTGGAACCGCTGTCGGGCAGCGAGGGCAGGCTGCCCTGCTTGCCGTTGAACACCTTCATGCCCTCGGGCGACATGACGAAGTTGACGAACTTCAGCGCGAGTTCCCTGTTCTTCGCCTTGGCGTTCACGCCGTAGCCGGCGCCGGCCGCGGCGGGCATGAAGAACGACGCGGGATCGTCGGTGGCGGGCAGCGGCTTGAGCACGTACGTGCTGGACGGGTTCTTGCCCTTCAGCAGGGCGACGACCCAGTTGCCCTGGATGATGCCGAGGGTCTTGCCGGTGGCCGCGAGTTCCTGGCTGGCCTCGTAGCTGGTGCCGAGCGGATTCTTCTGGAAGCAACCGCTCTGGTCCATCTCCTGGTATTTCGCCATCGCGGTGGTCCACGGCGAGTTGGCGAAGCTGGCCCGGCCGGCCTGCATCCTGGTGTCGAAGTCCCGGTCGGCGGAGTAGACGGTGGTGGCGACCAGCGCGTACAGGACGAGCTGGGTGACCCAGTTGTCCTGGATGCCGAGGGCGAACGCGGGGGTCCCCTTGGCGGTGGCCGCCCGGCAGAAGGCCAGCAGCTCGGTCCAGGTGCCCGGCGGTTGCAGGCCGGCCTTCCGCATGGCCTGCTCGTTGTAGAGGGCGCCGATGCCGTTGAGGCCGAAGAGCGCGTTGTAGGTCTTGCCCTCGTACTGCGCCACGCTGCGGACCGCGTCCGGCAGCTTGGCCGCCCACGGCTGGTCGGAGAGGTCCAGCAGGTAGCCGGGCCTGGCCAGCACGTACGTGGCGCCGGGGTTGCCGTTGCCCGGCCACACCGTCATCACGTCCGGGGCGGTACCGGAGGCGAGCTGGGTACGGATCTGCTGCTGGTACTGGTCCGCGCCGCTGGTGGTGAAGTTGACCTTCACGCCGGGGTTCGCGGCCTCGAATGCCTTGACGACGTCCTCGATCGAGCCCTGGTCGACCGAGGCGAGGGTCAGGGTCTTGCCGTCGCCGCCGGAGCCGGAGCCGGAGCCGCTGCTGCACGCCGCGAGCAGGCTCGCCGCGGTGACGGCCGCTGCCACGGCCGGGAGGGTACGTATCTTCATGGTGTCTCCCATGCGGGGAAGGAGCGGTTAGGTGGCCGCGCCGGGTGCTGCGGCGCTGACGGTGTAGCGGCCGGACGCCAGCCGCAGGGCGACCCCAACGGCTGCCGGCTCGACCCCGAGAACCCCCGGCCGGCCGGCCACGGGCGCGCCGTCTGCACGGACGCTGTCCGGGTCGGAGGTCGGGATCTCCAGCAGTGCGGTGCTCACTCAGAGCTCGAGAGACGGGCGCGGCCGACCCGTATGAACGCCTGGACCATCGGGCCGGTCAGGGCCGGGTAAGCGCTGCAGCCACGCGGTGTGCGACGCAACCTCAGCGC
>NZ_JBDJAV010000074.1:0-28759 GCF_039649625.1 Plantactinospora sp. ZYX-F-223
CGATGCCTGGCCACACCTGCAGTTCCGATACCACCGCTGGCACTTCGACCCTGACTCGCTGATCAGGCTCGTGATGGATTGCGGGTTCGACGTGGTGCACTGCGACACCGTCTTCTCCCGGTTCTACTGGCAGCCGTGGGCCCGGCTGCGGCACGCCCGCGAACTGCTGATCGCCGACGTGGTGGCGTCCGGTTCACCCGCCGTCCGGCACCCTCGGCTCGGTGACGCGGTACGCCTGATCGCCCGCCGTCCGGAACGGGGGCGGCGATGAGCCGGCCGACCGTCTCGGTGCTCCTGATCAGCTGGAACACCCGGGAGGAGACCCGCCGGTGCCTCGAGGCGCTCGGTGCCGCCACCACCGGCGCCGTCCGGTACGAGGTGGTGGCGGTCGACAACGCCTCGGCGGACGGCTCGGCCGAACTGCTCGCCGCCGACCCCCGGGTGCGGCTGATCCGCAACCTACGCAACGTCGGCTTCGCCGCGGCGGTCAACCAGGCGTACCGGCAGGCGACCGGAGAGCTGATCCTGCTGCTCAACAGCGACGTCAGGTTCCATCCCGGTGCCCTGGACACCATGGTCGGGTTCCTTCGCGGCCGGCCCGACGCGGCCGGGGTCAGCCCGCTGTACCTGAACCCGGACGGCACCTTCCAGCAACACTACGTGCAACTGCCAACATTTCCGGCCGCGCTCACCCTGTTCACCGCGCTGCGCCGGCTGCCCGGGTTCAAGGCCGCGTTGCACCGGTTCCAGATGCGCGGCGAGGACTTCTCCCGGCCGCGGGAACTCGCCTCGGGCAGCTGCATGCTGCTGCGGCGCAGCGTACTGGGGCCGGACCGGATCTTCGACGAACGGTTCCCCATCTACTGGAACGACGCCGTGCTGACCCGTACGTTGCAGGCCGCCGGACACCGGCTCTGGATGATCCCCCAGGCCGTTGTCACGCACACCCGGGGTGCGTCGTGCCGGCTGCTGGGCACGCCGTCCCGGACCCGGCACCTCGTCGGTGGGCTGGTCTGCTACCTACGGCTCACCCAGCCCCGGTACCGGCTGGGGATCTTCCGGTTCGTGCTGCTCGCCGACCACGCCGTCAAGCGGCTCTGCCGGCGCACGACCAGTCTCGGCCTGCGCGACCTGACCGCAGCGCTGCGCGGCGACGTCGGGTCGCTGCCCGACGGCGACCTGCGGGAGTGGTCGGTGCTCTCCCGCGACGGCCGGTGGGCCGCCGAGCACCACTTCCGAGCCATGGTCGGCGAGCCCGCCGACGACCAGCGGATCCTGCTGGTGGACCGGCCATGCCGGCTGCACGGCTGGCGGCCGCGGGTGCAGTTCGACGGAACCTCGGTGTGGTCGCTCACCCCGCCTGCCCTGCTGCCCACCGGCTGGCGGCTGCCCGGGGTGCGGGCGGTCAACGAACGGTTCGCCGCTGCGGCGGTGAAACGGTGGTTGGACGACCGGCCCGGAGTCCGCGTGCTGCGGCTCGACGACACCAGCCGCTACCTGGTCGGCCGGATCGACGAGGACGAGGTCGTCCCGGCGGCGACCGGTACGCCGTTGCTGGAGTTCTCCCGTGGCTAGCACCTCCGTCACGTCGGCGGGGCTGCGCCGCGGCCCGTTCCTGGCCGCCGCCGGGCGTACCGGACCGGGCTGGGTGTTGATGTTCAGCGGCAGTCCGTGGCGGGCCGCCGCGCACCGGCAGCACGCGTTGGCCCAAGAGTTGACAGTCGATTGGCGAGTAATCTTCGTCGACCCGCCCGGAAACCGGCCGCGCTGGCGCTGCACGGTACGCCCGGTCGGCGACTCGCTGTGGCACGCGGTGCCGCCAGCGGTCCTTCCGCTCGGCCGCCACCTGCCGGTGGTCAACCGGTTGACCCGCCGGGTCGAGGCGGCCCTGCTGGACCGCTGGCTGCGGCAGCACACCCGACGGCTGGCCGGCGACCCGCCCCGCGCGCGGATCGTCTGGCTCGACGAGGATCTGGCCTGGCCGGTGGCAGCCCGACTCGACCCGACGACCGTCGTCTACGACGCCACCGACCTGGACTGGACCTTCACCCGGCGATGGAACCGTCCTCACCTCAGGCGGGCGCTGCGGGCCGCGGTCGCCGCCGCCGACCTGGTCCTCGCCTCCTCCTCGGCGCTGCCGGAACGGCTGCCGGCGACCCGCCATATCCCGGTGGTCGTAGCCAACGGCTGCGATCCGCACCGGTTCACCGCCGACGGGCCGGTCGCGACCGCGCTGGCCGACCTGCCCCGGCCGATCCTCGGCTACCTCGGTGCGGTGGACACCCGGGCGTTCGACGCCGACCTGGTCGCCACCGTCGCCCGCAACCGGCCGGAGTGGACGTTCGTCCTGGTCGGACCCTCGACCCGGGCCGGCCGCGCGCCGCTTGCCGGACTGCCCAACGTACGGCTGCGCCCGCCGGTGCCGTTCGCCGACGCCCCGGCGATGGTCCGGGGCTTCGACATCGGCATCATCCCGTACCGGGTCGGCGGCCTGGTCGACTACGTACATCCGAAGAAGTGCTTCGAGTACCTGGCCGCCGGCCGGCCAGTGGTTGCCACCCCGCTGCCGGCGCTGCGGGACCTCGGAGAACCCGTCCGGCTGGCGGCCACCGCCACCCGGTTCGAGGCCGCCGTCGAGGAGGAACTGCGTACCGCCTGGTGCCCGGAGGCGGTCGCGGTACGCCGGGCGACCGCCGCCCGGCACAGCTGGGCCACTCGCGGAACCCGGCTGCGGAAGCTGCTTACGGAACTGGCGGAGCTCCGGTGAGCGCGATCCCGGTGTCGACCGCGGCGGCGGCGGCCGTGGCCGGCACCGCGGTGGCGGTTCCCGCAGCCGTCCTGCCCAGCGACGCCGGTATCGCCGTCGCCGGTACCGTGCTGTGCGGGCTGGGCTTCGTCCTCTGGCCCTGGGCGGTGCTGCCGATCGGCATCATCGGCGGGTCGATCGCCAGCGGCCTGCTCGGGGCCACCGACGTGCGGACCTTCGTCGTCCTGCACACCCTGCCGCTGATGGCCGGTTGCGCGGCGCTGGTGGTCCGGCGGATCCTGCTGCCGACCGCTGTCCCGGCCCGTCCGTCGCCGAGCGGCGTCGCGATGGCGGGACTGGCCATCGCGACCGCCGTCGCTGCCGTCTACGGCCTGGCACTGGGCAACCAGCCGTGGAACGTGCTGGTGGCGGCGTACCAGGTGGCGGTGATCCCGGCGTACTACTTCCTGGCCACCTGCACCCTGGACACGCCACGACGGCTGCGGGCCGCCGCGATCTGCTATCTCTCGACGATCGCCGTTCTCACCGCCATCGAGATCGCCACCCCGGGTCGGCATGGCGGGCTGCTGTCGGCGCTGGCCGTTCCACCGCTGATGGTGCTGGTGGGCCGGACCCGTGGCTGGCAACGCGCCGGCCTGGTGCTCCTGACCGCGCTGTTCATCGCCGACGTGGTGCTCGCCTCCTACCGGGGGATCTGGCTGGCGGCCGGCGCCGCCGTGTTGATCATGCTGCTCCGGGGCGGCCGGGTCGTCCGGCGCGGAGTGCTGGCGACGGTGGCCGGCGCGGTTCTGCTGCTCGGCGCGATCAGCCTGCATTCCGGGGTACGCGACCGCTCCTCGGCCATCACGGTGGCGCTGCAGCGCGATTCCGGGTACCGGGTTCCGGAGAGCGCGGTCGGGTTGGAGGCCTTCGCGTCGCAGCCACTGCTCGGCGCCGGGCTCGGCCAGTCCACCCCGCAGGTGTATGTGAATGGCTTCACCGTGACCGACGTCGGGCCCGTCTACCACGCGTTCTGGGTGATGATCCTGGCCAACCTCGGCCTGCTCGGGCTGATCGCCGTGCTCTGGCCGGTGGCGCGGACGCTGCGTACCGGGCTGGCCCAGCACAACGGCCTGCCCTTGGCCTTCGCGGCGCTGACCTGCGGGTTTCTCGGCGCCGCCTTCTTCGCCGGCCCGACCGACGGGCACTGGGAGCTGGGTCTGTTGCCCGCACTGACCATGCTGACCAGCCGATTCCAATCACCACTCGGCCACGGCGGCCGCCGGCCCGACACCTCGCCGTGCCAGGCCAGCCCGACCGGTTGGCCCGGTATTACGCTCGACCGCCCTGTCACCCCGAGCGGCCGGCTTGACCCGCGGCTCATGCCGACGGAGCAGCGGCCGTGACCGCCCGGGCACGCTACGACGCGACGGCGCCGGTGCCGGCCGGCGCGGCGGTGCCGCCCAGCGGTGCGGTGGCGACCGCGGTTCTGGTCACCCACAACTCCGCCCGGCACATCGCCGCCGCACTGGCCCCACTGCTACGGGCCGGCCTGGCCGTCCGGGTGGTCGACAACGCATCCCGGGACGGCACGGTCGCGCTGCTGGCCCGGGAGTTCCCCGCCGTCGAGGTGATCGCCAACGCGCGCAACGTCGGCTTCGCGGCCGCGGTCAACCAGGCGATCGCCGGCTGCGACTCGGACGTCGTGCTCCTGGTCAACCCGGACTGCGTGCTGCCGGTCGGCACGGCGTGGACCCTGCTCGGCTACCTTGACAGCCATCCCACGGTAGGCATCGTCGGGCCGCGACTCCTCGACCACCAGGGTCGGGTTGCGATCAGCGCCCACCCGTTCGAGGACCTGACCAGCGTCCTGCTGTCCCGGTTCGGCGGCAGTCTGGTGCCGGTGCGGCTGCGCCGGCTGGTCAGCGGAGCCCGCCGCCGGTCGGCGTACGACGCGTGCCGGCAGCCGTCCGGGCCGGCCAGCGTCGACTGGCTCTCCGGCGCCTGCCTCGCGATCCGGCGTGCGCTGCTGACCGAACTCGGCGGCCTGGACGAGAGCTACTTCATGTACTACGAGGACGAGGAACTGTGCCTCCAGGCGCGGCGGCGGGGCGTCGAGGTGGTCCTGCTGCCGACCGTTTCGGCGACGCACACCGGCGGAGGCAGCAGCGCCGACCCGAACTGGATCTGGCCGCACCTCTACCGGAGCATGCTGCACTTCTTCGCCCGCCACCGACGCTCGACGTACCAGGCGGTCCGGTTCGCCGTACTGCTCCGCGCGCTGCTCGGGATCGGCCTCGCCGCCGTACGCCTGGCGGTCTCGCCCCGGTCCGGCGCCGCCCGGGCCCGGGCCTGGTTCTCGGTCGCCCGGATCGCGGCCACCACCACCCCTTCGGCAGCGGAAAGGCAGCCAGCATGCACATCCTGATCACGGCTGTGGGTCAGCGCACCGAACACTGGATCGACTTGTTCACACTGCTCTGTGCCCGGCCGGAGCTGACCCTGACCATCGTTGCCGCCGACGTCTCGGCGGAGACCGACCAGACGCTGCGGACACTTGCCCGGGAGGCCCCACGGCTGCACTACCATCCGGTGCCGCACCTGCTGGGCGAGGCCCGGACCGGACACATGGCGTCGGTGCTCTTCCGGCCCCGGCACCTGCGGCAGGTCGTGCCGGCCCGTCCCGACGTGCTGCACGTGATCGGCGAAGCCGCGTACCTCAGCACCTGGCAGGCGCTCGGCGTACGGCGCCGGCGCTGGCCCCGGGTGCCGGTGACGCTCTACGCCGCGCAGAACATCGTCACCCGGTTCCCGACACCGTTCCCGCAGCTCGAACGGCGGGCGTTCGGCACGGTCACGCACGCATTCCCGATCACCCCGGCAGCGCTCGGAGTGCTGCGAGCGAAGGGATACCGGGGAGCGGCTACCGTCGTACCGTTGGGCGTCGACACCCGACTGTTCGCGCCCGCGCCGCGACCACGGCGGGGACAGCCGTTCACCGTCGGGTTCGTCGGCCGGCTGGAGCCACACAAGGGCGTCACGGACCTGCTGCAGGCGGTGGACCTCGCCGACGCCGACCTGCTGGCCGTCGGACGAGGCAGCCTGGCCGCCGCCGTGACGCGTGCGGCGGCCCGCCGTCCTGGCCGGGTACGGCTGCACGACTGGGCCGACCATGCCGCGCTACCCGGCCTCCTGCGCGGGATGGACGTACTGGTCCTGCCCTCGATCGAGATCGTGCAACGCAACGTGCTGCCCTGGGTCGGTATACCGCTGCGGGAACAGTTCGGCCGGGTGCTCGTCGAGGCGATGGCCTGCGGTGTGCCGGTCGTCGGCAGTGATGTGGGGGAGATTCCGCACATCATCGGGGAGGCCGGCCTGACCTATCCGGCCGGCAACGTGCTGGCCCTGGCGGACCGGCTGACCCGGCTCCGCGACGATGCCGGACTGGCCGCCCGGCTCCGGGAGCGGGGGCTACGCCGCGCCGCGGCGTTCGGCTGGGACCGGGCGGCCGACACGATGTGCGAGATCTGGCAGCGGCTGCGGTGGTCCCGCCGCGCCGACAATCCGGCCCGGTGCTCGGCACCCCGGCCGGCGATGGCGAACATGTCCGATCCGGACACGGGGAAGGCGAGAGCATCATGAGGACCCGGATCAGGGTACGGAAGGCGCTGCGCAACGTCCGGCGGCACGCGGCGATCCCGGCGCTCGCCCTGCTGGCCGGCGCGGGTGGTGCCTACGCGGTGACCATGTCGGTGCCACCGACGTACCAGGCGGTCGCCTCGGTGATGGTGGTGCCGGCCAAGGGAAACGGCGTCGACATCACCGTCGCGCAGAACCTCGCCCCCACCGTTGCCCGGCTGGCCGAGTCCCGGCAGGTGGCCACCCGGGCGGCCGCCGCGCTCGGGCTCACCGAGGAACTGGTGGTCGGTCGGGTCTCCGGCGCATCCGAACCCGGCCTACAGATCGTGACGGTTCGGGCGACGGCCCGGACTGGTGCCGGGGCGGCGGCGATCACCAACGCGGTGACCGAGGAGCTGAGCCGCGAGGTCGGCGAGATGCGGATCGGTGGCGAGTCGGCGGTCGCCGCCGAGCCGTTCGACCGGGCCTCGCCGCCGCGCACCCCGGAAACCCCGAAGCCGCAGCTCAACCTGGTGCTCGGCGGGCTCGCCGGGCTGCTTGCCGGGCTGGCTCTCGCCTCGCTGCGCCACCGGCTCGACGACCGGCTGCGCCGGCTCGGGCAGACCGAGGAGTATCTCGGCCTGCCGGTGCTCGGTGCGCTGCCGCAACTGCCGCGCCGCGCCGCGGTCCGGGCCGGCGAGGCGTACGCCCGTCCGGACGTCGCCGCGGCGGTCAAGGCAGCGGTGGCGGCGCTGAGCGTACTGACCTCGCCGGCGCCTCGGTGCCGGACCGTGGTCGTGGGGGTGCACGACGACGCCGCCGTCGACCTGGTCGCCGGGGCACTCGCGCTCGGCCTGGCCGAGCACCGGCAACGGGCGATCCTGCTGGAGGGCCAGGTCGGACGGCCGACACTGGCCGAGCTCTTCCCCGGCTCGGACCGCTGCACGGTGCAGCAGGTCATCGCCGGGGAACGCGGCCCGGAAACGCTGGCCGGCTCTGGATCGCTGTCGGTCGTCCCGGCGGACCCGATCCGGCGTTCCTTCGGATCGCCGCCACCGCGCCCGGAACAGATCGGGACCCTGCTGGACCAGCTCGCGGGCGACGCGGGCGCCGTGGTAGCCACCGGCCCGCCAGTGCTGGCCGGGGCCGACCTGCCGGCACTGGCCCGGTACGCCGACGCCGTGCTGCTCGTCGTGCACGCCAACCGGACCCGCAAGAGTGCGGCGAAGCGAGCGGCGCTGTTGCTGCAACGGCTCGACGTGCCGTTGACCGGGCTGGTCGTGGTGGGCGCTGTCGACGAGCCGGACGATCCCGTCTCGTCGGCCTGGCCGAACGCCCGCGCCTCGCAGCGGGCACTGCACCACGATCTTCCCCGCGACCCGACCGGTACGGGCGTAGGGCCGGGCCGCGGTCCAGCCGGGTCAGCGCAGGTGTGGTCCGAACCGGTGGTCTCCGGCCCTGCACCGGGTGGGTCCGCTGGGCTGACCGCCACCGCTCCGGCCCGGTCCGCCGGCAGTGGTCCGAGGGCCGCCGCCCCGGTCACCGCTGCCGTCGGAGCCGACCTCGCCACCGCGGTGCCAGCCGGCCACTGTCTGACTGCCGGAGCGGACGACGCGGAAGCGGTCGCTGGCCCGGCGGATCCGCTAGAGACGGCAGCCAACCCGGACCGGTCCCGAACACCGTCGGCATTCGACGCCGACCTGCCGATCCTGGCCAGGTTCCGGGCGGCCATGCAGAAGCAACCGCTGTGAGCCGTACCCCCGTCAGCCGCGTCCGCCCGACCAAACCGACTGTCCGCACGTCCCGACGTCCCAATTGAGATCTGGAGAAACCATGCCCGAAACCCTGGTGCCGACGCAGCCGACGGGACGGTCCCTCGGCGATCCCAGGCAGATGTACAGCGACCTGCTGAAGAGGACCCTGACCCGGTACGCCTTCGGCGAGACCTGGCAGCCCTACGTGCCACGCCCTGGCCGGCTGCGCAGCGTGCTCTATCGCCAGGGGCAGCGGTTGCTACGTCGGCGCGGACTGGACGTGGTCTGCCGGTTCCCCTTCGACCCCGAGGCGCGAGCCAACGGCCGCGACTGGCCACCGGACGCCGAGACGATGGTCGGGCTGCGCCGGCTCGACAACGTCGAGCGGTGCGTGCTCGACGTCCTCCGGCAGCGAGTGCCCGGTGACCTGATCGAGACCGGGGTCTGGCGGGGCGGCACCACGATCTTTATGCGGGCGCTGCTCGCCGCCTACGGCGACCGGGAGCGCGTCGTGTGGGTCGCTGACTCCTTCCGGGGCCTGCCCCGGCCGCAGGCCCACCGCACCGAGGACGTCGAGGACGCGTTGTGGCAGGTGCCGTTCCTCGCGGTGCCGCTGCACCAGGTGCAGGAAAACTTCCGGCGCTACGGCCTCCTCGACGACCAGGTGCGGTTCCTGCCGGGCTGGTTCGAGGACACTCTGCCGAACGCGCCCGTGCAGCGGATCGCGGTGATGCGGCTGGACGGCGACCTCTACGACTCCACCAGTGTCGCGCTGCGGTCGCTGTATCCCAAACTCTCCGTGGGCGGATACGTCATCATCGACGACTATCACGCCGTACGGGGCTGCCGGCAGGCGGTCGACGACTTCCGTGCCGAGTTCGGCATCACCGACGAACTCGTCTCGGTGGACTGGACCTGCCGCTACTGGCAGCGCACCCGCTGACCGCACCGCGCGGCTGGGCGGACGCGGCGACCGACCGCACCGCCCAGCTCGCCGTGCTCCGCCGGAGCTTCTACCCCCGGCCGGCACTCACGGCGTTCTTCCGCCGGTCTGCGCTCCGACCCGCGTTCCCCGGGGCGCGGCTCCGGACGGGCCGGCTGGCACACCGGGGTGGACACGCGCGTAGGGAGAAGTCAGGAGGGTCCGACGCGTCGGTCCGCCGCGCCATCGATGTCACGGCGTCGTGTTCTCCGCGATCCACCCGTCCATCCGGTCGGTGCGGACGGCCTCGAAGAGCCGACCGGCGGCAGCCGTGTCGGCGAACACCACACTCTGGTCGCCGACCATTCCGGTACCGGCGGACGGGCTGGTGAACATGCTGATCCTGGCGCTGGTCAGCCGGCGTAGCGTCCAGCCGAGATCGAAGAGCGAGAGGTTCTCGTCGACGCTGACCGCCTGCGCGGCGGCCCGCAGGAACTGGTCCAGGCGGCGTGGGTTTGTCAACAGTTCCCCGCGTGCCGCCTGGTCCACCATGGCCGCGATCAGGTCCTGCTGGTGCCGCATCCGGGCGAAGTCACCGTCGGGGAAGGCGTGCCTTTCCCGCGCGTAGTCCAGGGCGGACGCTCCGTCAAGATGCCGCACTCCCTGCACGAACGCCCGGTGCGGCGGCTCGCTCGCGACGAACGTGCGGTCCACCGTGACCTGTACGCCGCCGAGCGCGTCGACGATCTGGGCGAAGCCGGCGAAGTCGACGACCACCACATGGTCAATCCGGACTCCGGTAAACCGTTCCACGGTGCTGACCATGAGCGGCGCCCCACCCCATGCGTACGCGGCGTTTATCTTCGCCTGAGTGGCGGGCCGTCCGTCCGCGGTCTCCGGAATGGTGACCCAGGTGTCGCGGGGAATGGAAATAGCCTGCACGCGTTCGCGGTCCGCGGGTACGTGCACCAGGATTATCGTGTCGGTACGCGAACTGCTCTCGCCCGGGTCGGCCGCGTCCCGCCCGAGGACGAGGAAATTCAGTGGGCCGTCAGCGGATTTCGCTGGCCGCCCCTCCTGTGGCAGGGGACCGAATACGTCGAGCCGTTCGATCCGTTGGTCTATCGACCTGCCGTACAGCCAGCCAGCGACCAGCCCGCCGGCCACCAGCACCAGTACGAGTACCGTGACCAGGATCGCCAGCCGGGCCAGGCGGCGGCGAATCCCGTTGCGTACGGTAGCTCTCCGGCCTTCGCTGTCTCCGCTGTGTGCCCCGGACGGAGAAGTGTCGGTAGTCCGGCACTCTTCCGTGGCTTCCTGTTTCGGAGAATGCCCGCCCGGTCCGGGGCGTCGCGATTCGTCCATCGGACCGCCGAATCCATTTCCAGCCCTCATAATCACCGATGTTACGGATCGGTGCGACCTACCGAAGTGGAATGGGGAATCGGGCGTCCCACCAACAGTGAACCTTTTTCAACCTCCCCTTGCGGTCCGGCGGACCGCAAGGTCGGACGCGGTGCGTGAGCGCCGCGCGGTCCAGGTTGAAAAAGGTTCAGACTGCTGCGCTAAGCGGCGGAGTGGGTGATCGCGGCCAGGTGGTCGCTGGTAACGAGGTCGGTGGGGAGGGCGAGGGTGATGCCGGGCTCCCAGACGGCAGTGTTGGGTCCGGTGCCTCCGGTCCAGCGTGCGGCGACCTGGGCGGTGGTGGGCCCGGCGCCTGGTTCGGGCAGGAACGTCCCGGCGTCTGTGGTCTCGACCGCCGGCCCGGAGGCGGCCGACGTCGCCTCTGCGGATCCGCGAGGAAGAACTCCACCACCTACCAGGACCCCCGACGACGCCCGGCAACTGGCCGAGCCGCTCGGCGGCCCGCCGACTCCTCCGGCTGGCCGGGGTGACCCCCGGCGATCGGATGGTTATTCGGATTACCTGACGGATCCCCGCCCGTAACACTCTTGACATCGATCTTGCCAAGCAACAAGATCACACGCACCGCTCCGCTGTAGTTCTGTCCGGCGGCCCGCGACGTTATGCGCATAACGAGGAGAGCCATGGGAGCGAGACGAGTCACTCAGGCCGACGTGGCACAGTTGGCTGGCGTCAGCCAGGCGACGGTCTCGCTGGTGCTCAACGGCGAACAGGACCGCGTCGGCGACGCCACCCGGCAGCGGGTACTCGACGCGATCAGCCGGACCGGCTACTCGGCCAATCCAGTCGCGCAGCGCCTCGCGGGCGGGCGTAACCAGATCGTCGGCGTCTTCGCCTACGAACCGGTTTTCCCCCGGGGCAGCGGCGACTTCTACCGCCCGTTCCTGGTCGGGATCGAGGGCGAGGCCGAACGGTGGGGCTGCGACCTGCTGCTCTTCACCAGCGCCCAGGTCGAGCGTGGCCGTCGTCGGCTCTCCGGCAAGGCCCGGGCCCATCTCGGCGTCACCGACGGCTGCATTCTGCTGGGTCACAGCGAGGACAAGCAGGAACTCGTCCACCTCGTCGACGACGGTTTTCCCTTCGTCTTCGTCGGCCGTCGCGAGCTGCCGGGCGCGGCGGACCTGCCGTACGTCGGCGCCGACTACGTAGGGGCCACGCGCGACGTCGTACGCCTCTTCCTGGACCGCGGCCACCAGCGGATCGGTTTCGTCGGCGAACTCAGCGACCGTGAGTCGATCCTCGACCGGTTGACCGGCTACCGGACCGCGATGCGGGAGGCCGGCCTGCGGCCCACCTCGTTTGACCCGGCCGACCTCGCGCCCGACGAGATTCTCGACGTGGTCCGCGACAACCGGCTGACCGGGCTCGTGCTCGCCGAGGCGTACCGGGCCGAGGGGATCCGTGCCGCCGCCACCCGGCGGGGCCTCGCCGTTCCCGCCGACCTGTCGATCGCGATCCTGGGCCAGCCCGAGGTGGCCGCCGGCCGCCCCGTCGACAGCGGCCTGACCTGGTCAGGGTTCCGGATTCCCCGAGAGGAGATGGGTGAGCAGGCGCTCCGGCTGCTGGTCGAACTCATCGAGGGCCGGGCCGATGCCGGCCGCCACCGGCTGCTGCCCTGCTCACTGGAGCTCGGGCAGACCGTAACCGTCCCGCCCCACACCGCGCACTGACCCACCCGTCCACCGAAAGGAGTACGTCCGTCGTGGACAGAACACCCGATCTCACCGGGCTGTCCCGGCGGCGCCTCGTCGCCGCCGGAGTCGGCCTTGCCGTCGTACCACTACTGCCGGGCGTCGCCTCGGCGAACCCCACCGAACCGGGCCGCACCGAAGCGGGGCAGCCCGAACCGGGCCAGGCCGCCGTTGGCGGGGCAGCGGCCCGCTGGGACCCGACCGCGTTCGGGTCGACGATCACCGCGCAGCCACCGGATCCCACCGCCGTCCTGCTCGGGTCACCCGGCTTCGAGACCTACGCCGACGGAGTCGGCGACGACACCGCGGCCCTACAGGCCGCCATCGACGAGGCGTCGCGTCGGGGCATCGCCAACAAACTCGGTGACATTCTCGGCGGGGCGCGGGACTTCCCGCACGGCGACGGCGGCGGGGTCGTCCTCGTCCCGCCGGGGACGTACCGGCTCTCCGCCCCGGTCAACGTCCACGACTCCGTCCGGGTCGTCGGCTTCGGCCCCCACCGCCCGCTGTTCCTGCTCGGTGCGAACTCGCCGGGGTACGCCACCGGCACCGCCCGGGACGTCTTCGCCTTCCGCCGTCGCCCGGTCGGCGGCCCGATCACGTACGCGAACAACGACACCTTCGGCTCGGCGCTGGTCAACCTGAACATCCGGATCGACCCCGGCAACCCCGACGCGGTCGCGGTACGGTTCGGCGGGGCGCAGCTCTGCATTCTCCAGGATCTGGACATCGACGTCGGCGAGGGCCGTACCGGCATCGACCACAACGCGAACCTCATCCAGCGGGTACGGGTCACCGGCGGCGAGATCGGCCTCTACGCGTACGCGGCCTCGGCCGGCTGGCAGACCACCCTGCTGGACTGCCGCTTCTCCGGCCAGCGTCAGGCCGCCGTGGAGATGTTCAACGACGCCAAGCTCGTGGTGGTCCGGACCGCCGTCGCCGACGTACCACGAGGGTTCTCCAGCGCGGAGGGGCAGTGGCAGCACCTCTACCTCCAGGACTCCCACTTCCAGGACGTCCGGGACGCGGCGGTGGTGCTCAACGACAGCGGCAGCATTCCCGGGGCGGAGAACGACCTGATCCGGTACAGCAACCAGTTGACGCTGCTCGACTGTACCGCCGCCAACACCCGCGACCTGCTCGTGCTCGCCCAGAGCGGTGCCCGTACCCGAACCCCGTGGGCGTCGACCCGGATCCGGGAGCTGACCTACGGGCTGCGGGTGGAGCGGGCGTTGAGCCGTCGGGAGTCGCGCCGCGACGGCGTCGACGCGGACCTCGCGCCCGGTGCGCCCGTGTCCCGGATACGGGACGCCCTGCGGACCGACGTGCCGGCGTTGCCGCCGGTCGGCAATTGGGTCAGCGTCGCCGAGGTCGCCGCCCGGATGGGCCGGACCATCGGTGCCGGCACCGACGACCTCGAGGTCTTCCAGGCGGCGGTGGACCGCTACGACACCGTCTTCGTGCCGATCGGCCGCTACCTGTTCAGTGACACGCTCCGGTTGCGCAAGACGTCGAACCTGGTCGGCCTGCATCCCCGGCAGACCTGGCTGCTCGCCGCCGACGGGCATCCGCACTTCAGCGACCCGGCCGCGCCGCGCGCCCTGGTCGCCACGCCGCGCGGTGGTCGCAACATCGTCACCGGCATCGGCCTGGACACCGCCCGACAGACCCCGGGCTCGGTGAACCTGCTGTGGCAGTCGGGGACCGGGTCCTACCTGGCCGACGTCACGACACAGTTCGTCAAGTGGCACCCCGAGGATGTCGCCTCCGGTGACCCGGGCTACACCTACCGGGGTCGGCACAAGTACGGCATCTGGGTCCGGGGTGGCGGTGGGACGATCGCGAACGTCTGGAGCGTCAACGGCTGGGCCGACAACGGTCTGCTCGTCGAGGAGACCGCGGTCCCGACCTGGGTGTACGAGATCTCTGTCGAGCACCACGAGACCCGCGAGGTGGTGCTCCGGGACGTGTCCCGGTGGCAGTTCCTCGGCCTGCAGACCGAGGACCACCTCTACGGCTGGCGGTCGCAGGCGGTCGAGATCGAGGACTCCTCCGACCTGCTCTTCGGCAACTCGGTGCTGTTCCGGGTGGCGACCGTCCTCGGCCCGTACCCGTACGGCGTCAGCGTGCGGAACAGCAGGCGGATCGAGTTGCGCGGCAACCGGGGTTACCGGGACAAGACACCCGAGTTCACCCAGTGGGGTGTGGCGGTCACCGATCACCGTACCGGGCGGTCGGTGCCCGAACTCGAGTTCACGCTGATCGGGATCGGGTGACGGCCATGGTGACGATCGATCGACGTACCCTGCTCGCCCTGGCCGGGAGCGCCGTTGTCGGGGCGTACGTGGGTGCGGCCGGTGGTCGGCCGGCCGCCGCGGCCACCCCGGGGCTCGCCGCGGACCTGGTACCGGCCACCGGAGCGCACTTCGGCGCGTACGTGTACGCCGGCAACGACTCCGGGGTCTCCCAGCCGGAGGCGCTGGAGTCGCAGATCGGCCACGGGCTGCGGATCAACCACAGCTTCCAGCACGCCGGCACCGCGCTGCCACTGACCCGGATCCAGCAGGACATCGCCGCCGGGCGGATCCCGATGCTCTCCTGGGGTGCCGGCGAGGAGCCCCGGCTCCGGGAGATCCTCGCCGGGCTGCACGACACCGAGATCGAGGGCCAGGCCCGCCGGCTGGCGGAACTCGGCGCCCCGATGTTCCTCCGCTACACCTGGGAATTCGACCTGCGCTACACCGACACCAAGCTGTTCACGGACACCTGGCGGTACGTGCACTGGAAGTTCGCCCAGGCGCCGAACGTGGCCTTCGTCTGGTGTCCGACCTGGCGGGCGTACCGGGAGACGTTCAAGGCGGAGGACTTCTACCCCGGTGACGAGCACGTCGACTGGATCGCCGCCGACGGTTACGCCCGGCCGAGGCCGGACCGGCCGGAGTACGACTACCGGCCCTTCGACCTCATGTTCGACGTCGCGCACGCGTACGCCGTCGCCCAGGGCAAGCCGTTCATGGTCGGCGAGACCGGCGTGCACCGCGCCGACGTGGACCCGGTCCAGGCCGAGTGGCTCGACAGCACCCGCAGCGTGATCAGGAGTTCGTACCCGAACCTGAAGGCGTTCCTCTACTTCCACCGGGATGGCGACGACCCCGACAACCACTGGCGGGTCACCGTTCCGGACGGCGGCCCGGCGCAGCGGGCCTTCGCCGCCTTCGCCGCCGATCCCTACTTCAACCCGCCGTTCGACCCGCCCCTCGATCCGGTTGGACGGTGATCCGGGCCCGGGGGTGGTACCTCCCGGCGCGTACGCGCCCGTGCGGCTGGCGGAAGCTGCCGACGATGCGGTTTCGGTCCAGCGGCGCCAGAGCATGCGCGTCGAGTGGGCGCCGAGGCCGCGGAGAGCCCGCTTCGTAGTGGACACCGTTGTCCGCCATCTCGATCGGCGGCGGTTGGTCGAGCGTCCACATGCGGACGTGGAGACCAACGGCGCTTGCGCTCGGTGGCAACCGCGGGCTGGTCTCGCACAGCGCGATGCCGCACTCGGCGGCCGTGGCCGGGCCGGGGGTCCTCGCCCGCGGCCCGGTCCAGCAGCTCCCGGCAGTGTGACCGGTACACCGGCTCCGCGGCCCTCCCGGTCGTGGGTCGGAGTGAGTAGCCGGAAGCTGTGCCAGATCTGGTCGGGTCACGCCAGGTCACCCCCCGGCCGTGGGTACGCGCCGGGTCACCTCGCCGACCGGCTCGCGCCGGGCCACCGGACCACCGTCGGTAACCGGTCGCGCCCATGCCGCCACTCCGCCGACCGGCACCACCACCGCCTGTCGTCCTGCCGTTTCCGCACCGGGCGACGCCGTGCCGGTGGGGCTGAGCGCCTTCGTACCCTGTCCTGCTCTCCCACCCCGGACCGCAGCGGTGGGAAACGCCATCTGATCACCCTTGGTGATTTCGATCCGGGCCGTTTGTCATTACTCTCCGTCATCGCCGACGAGCGGCGGGACCGGATCGTCTCTGGACCTCACGGCCCCCGGCGAAGCCTTGCTAGCTGCTGGCTAATTCGCATTAGGTAACGCAAAAATGACGAGGCAACCACCGATTCGGCTCTTGACAGCGCACTGCGGCAGGAAGCAAGATCCCAAGACATCGCTCATTAATGCGTATTAGCAATTGAGAGAAGGGTGACGGACCGTGACCCCCGTACCGAAGCGGGTTACCCAGCGCGACATCGCTCGCCTGGCCGGCGTGAGTCAGGCGACCGTCTCCCTCGTGCTCAACAACCGCGCGGACGCGGAGGTCCGGATCGCCCCGGAGACCCGGGATCGAGTGCTGCGCGCGATCCAGGAAACCGGCTACGTCCCGGACCCGGTCGCCCGCCGCCTGGTCTCCCGGTTCAACCGGATCATCGGCGTCTTCACCTACGAGCCGGCCTTCCCCAGCGGCAGCCGGGACTTCTTCCACCCATTCCTCGTGGGCATCGAGGAGTACGCCGAGCGTGTCGGCTGCGACCTGCTGCTCTTCACCAGCGCGCCGGTCACCGATGGGCGGCGGCGGGTCTTCCACCAGGACAACCGGTTGCGCCTGGCCGACGGATGCATCCTGCTCGGTCGCGAGATCGACGCTGACGAGCTGTCCCGGCTCAACCGCGGCGGGTACCCGTACGTCGCGGTCGGCCGGCGGGACGACGCCGACGGCCCGGTCCGATACGTCGGCGCCGACTACGCCGCCGCCGTACGGCAGCTCGGCGAGTGGGCCCAGCGGGCCGGGCACCGCCGGTTGGCGTACCTCGGCACCGGGCTGACCGCCGAGTCGTCGGCCGACCGGCGGCGGGGCTTCGCGGAGCAGGCCGGCAGCGCGGAACGGGCGTTCGAGGTGGTCGGCACCGGCCGGAGCACCGACGCGATGCTGGACGACCTGCTCGCCGAGGGTGCCACGGTCGTCTTCGTCGAGGACTTCGGCACCGCGGTCGACGTCCGGGCCGCCGCTCTGCGGCGTGGGCTCGCCGTCCCCGGCGACCTCTCGATCCTCACCCTCGGCGACCCGACCACCCCGGTGCCCACCGACGTCACCTTCACCGGATTCCACATCCCCCGGGAGGAGATGGGGCGGCGGGCCGTCGAGGTGCTGACGGCCGTGGTGGACGGCACCGCGCCCGACGTACCCCAGCGGCTGCTGGCGTGCGAGCTGGTCGACGGCACCACCCTCGGCCAGCCGGTGCGGGGTGGCGGGGGGCGCCGGTGACGGTGCGGCCCACCGAACCTGGCGCGGTGCGGCGTACCGAGCCGGTCGCGGCTCGACCGGGCAGGTCCGGTGCGGCGCGGCGAACTGATCTGCAATCGGAAGGAAGCAAGTGACACAGATGCGTGCGGACGTCCTCGTCGTTGGCGGCGGCCTCGGCGGGGTCGCGGCGGCGCTGGCGGCGGCCCGGGCCGGTCGGACGGTCGTGCTGACCGAGGAGTACGACTGGCTCGGCGGGCAGCTCACCAGTCAGGCCGTTCCGCCGGACGAGCACTCGTGGGTGGAACGGTTCGGGGTGACCGCCAGCTACCGGGCGCTGCGCGACGGGATCCGGGACTACTACCGGCGGTACTACCCGTTGACCGAGCGGTCCCGGGCGTGGACCGACCTGAACCCGGGCGCCGGCTGGGTCAGCCGACTCTGCCACGAGCCCCGGGTCGCGGTCGCGGTGCTCGAGCAGATGCTGGCGCCGTACCGGGGGGCTGGGCGGTTGACGGTGCTCCAGCCGTACCGGCCGGTGGCGGCCGAGACCGACGGCGACCGGGTCGTCGGGGTGGTGCTGGCACACCGCGACGGCGGCGACCGGATCGAGGTGACCGCGCCGTACGTGCTGGACGCCACCGAGACCGGCGAACTGCTGCCGCTGACCGGCACCGAGTACGTCACCGGGTTCGAGTCGAGCGCCGAGACCGGTGAGCCCAGCGCGCCGGACACCGCACAGCCGACGAACATGCAGGCGGTCTCGGTCTGCTTCGCCATCGACCACGTCGCCGGCGACCACACCATCGACCGGCCCGCCGAGTACGACTTCTGGCGGAACTACCGCCCGGACTTCTGGGGCGACCGGATGCTCTCCTGGCGCTCGCCGCACCCGCGGACGCTGGAGATCGTCGAGCGGAGCTTCACTCCGAACCCGGACGACGATCCGCTGAGCGTGGACGCCGACCAGCGGGTCAACCCGGGCGACGGCAACCTCTGGACGTTCCGCCGGATCGCGGCCCGGCGCAACTTCGTCGACGGGGTGTACGGCAGCGACATCACGCTGGTCAACTGGCCGATGATCGACTACTTCGAGAGCCCGGTCATCGACGTACCGGACGCCGAGGCGCACCTGGTCCGGGCCCGCGGCCTGTCGAAGTCCGTCCTGTACTGGTTGCAGACCGAGGCGCCCCGGCCCGACGGCGGCACCGGCTTCCCGGGGCTGCGGCTGCGCGGCGACGTCACCGGCAGCCCGGACGGGCTCGCCCAGGCGCCGTACATCCGGGAGTCGCGGCGGGTCCGGGCCGAGTACACCGTGGTCGAGCAGGACCTCTCGCTCGCGGTCCGCGGAGACAAGGGTGCCGTGTGCTACCCCGACTCGGTCGGGGTCGGGATGTACCGGATCGACCTGCACCCGTCCACCGGCGGCGACAACTACATCGACGTCGGCTCCTGCCCGTTCGAGATCCCGCTCGGCGCGCTCGTGCCGCGCCGGATGGAGAACCTGCTACCGGCCGGCAAGAACATCGGCACCACGCACATCACGAACGGCAGCTACCGGCTGCACCCGGTGGAGTGGAACGTCGGCGAAGTCGCCGGCCTGCTCGCCGACTTCTGCCTGGCCCGCGGCGAGTCGCCGCGGGCGGTACGCGACACACCCGGCCTGCTGGCCGACTTCCAGGACCGAATCACGAAGGCCGGCGTCGAGATCCGCTGGCCCGAGGTCGTGGGTTACTGATGGTGAGGAGAGAGAAGTGAGAATAGGGAGAGGGCTGCGGGTCACCGCCGCGGCGCTCGCAGGGATGGCCGCCCTTGCCGCCTGCGGCGGCGGGGGCGACGCCGGCGACAGCGGTCCGGCCAGCCTGCGGATGACGGTCTGGACGGCGAACGAGCAGCACCTGGCGCTGTTCAACCAGATCGCCGACGAATACAAGAAGAGTCACCCGAACGTCACCGGGATCACCTTCGACCCGCTGCCGTTCGACACCTACACCACCAGCCTGACCACCCAGATCGCCGGGGGCAACGCCCCCGACCTGGCCTGGGTGTTCGAGAACTCGGCCCCGGACTTCGTCTCCTCCGGCGCGCTGCTGCCGCTGGACGAGAAGCTGCGGTCCACCGAGGGCTACCGGTACGACGACCTGGCGCCCGGGCCGCTGAAGCTCTGGCAGGACGACGGCAAGCTGTACGGCTACCCGTTCTCCACCTCGCCGTTCGGCGTCTTCGTCAACACGGACCTGCTGAAGGCGGCCGGTCAGAAGACTCCGGCCGAGCTGATCGCGGCCGGGCAGTGGAACTGGCAGACGGCGCTCGGCGCCGCCGCCGCGGTGCAGGGGGAGACCGGCAAGGCCGGCCTGGTGATCCGGGACTTCGACTACAAGGGTTGGGACAACCTGTCGACGTTCTGGACCGGCTGGGGTGCGGCGGCGTGGAGCGAGGACGGCAAGAGCTGCGGCTTCGCCTCCCCGGAGATGGTCGACGCGATGACCACCCTGCACAAGGCGATCTTCGTCGACAAGGCGCTGCCCGGCCCCGGCACCACGGCTGACTTCTTCGCCGGCGACGCGGCCATGACCGTCACCCAGATCTCCCGGGCCTCGCTGCTCAAGGATGGCGGCTTCGGCTGGGACCTGGTGCCGCTGCCCGCCGGGCCGAAGGGCACGTACGCGGTGATCGGGCAGGGCGGTATCGGGGTGCTCAAGCAGGGCAAGCACACGGACGCCGCGCTGGACTTCCTGGCGTACCTGACCAACCCCGACAACTCGACGAAGCTCGCGCAGTTCTTCCCGCCGCCGCGCCAGTCGCAGTTGACGGCGGAGACGCTGGCCAAGACCAACCCGAAGCTCAAGCCGGAGCAGTTGCAGAAGGTGGTCGTCGACGGCATCACCAACGGGGTGGTCAAGCCCAACCACACCGGGCAGGCCGAGCTGAGTCAGCAGGTGCGGGCCGCGCTCGACCCGCTCTGGACGCCGAACGCGGACGTCAAAGCGGTGCTCGACGGCGTCTGCGCCAAGATCCAGCCGCTGCTGGCGAAGTAGGGAAGCCGGACGATGTCCCAGACGGACGAAGCGGCGGGCCGGTTGGCACCCCGGCCCGCCGCCGGCGACCGGCCCGGCGGGCGTGCCTCCGGCCGGGCCGGCAGCTCCAGATCCGGCGGCACGGCTGGCCGGCCCCGGCCGTACTGGACCAGCCGGCGTCGCGACCAGTTGGCCGGCTACCTCTTCGTCACCCCGCAACTGCTCGGCAGCGCGGTCTTCGTGATCCTGCCGCTGGTCCTGGTGGTGTGGTACAGCCTGCACGAGTGGAACGTGCTGGCCGGCACCTTCGAGTACGTCGGCGCGGAGAACTACCAGGCGCTGGCGGACGACAGCACGTTGCCGTCCGTGCTGCGGGCGACCGGGCTGTTCTCGGTCGGGCTGGTGGTGCTCAACCTCAGCCTGGCCCTGCTGCTCGCCGTACTCCTGAACCAGCGGCTGCGCGGGACGGTCGTCTTCCGCACCCTGTTCTTCTCCCCGGTGGTGGTGTCGCTGGTTGCCTGGACCATCGTCTGGGGCTTCCTGCTCCAGGACAACGGGGGGATCAACGGGCTGCTCGACATGGTCGGGATCTCGGGGCCGAACTGGCTGCGTGGCGAGGGGACCGCGATGGCGTCGGTCATCGTCGTCCAGGTCTTCAAGAACGTCGGCCTCAACATGGTGCTCTTCCTGGCCGCGCTCCAGGGGGTGCCGGCCGAGCTGTACGAGGCCGCCGAGGTCGACGGCGCGAGCCGGCCCCGCCAGTTCTGGCGGATCACCGTACCGCTGATCAGCCCGACGATCCTGCTCACGTCGATCATCACCGTGGTCGGCTCGTTGCAGGTCTTCGCGCAGATCGCCGTGCTGACCCAGGGTGGGCCGGGCACCTCCACCACGGTGCTCGTCTACTACCTCTACCAGCAGGCATTCCAGTTCCATCACTTCGGGTACGGCGCCACCCTGTCGATCCTGCTCTTCGTCATCGTGCTCGCGCTGACCGTGCTCCAGTGGCAGATGCGCAAGAGGTGGGTGTTCCATGAGTCGTAATTTGTCCCGGCGGGCCCGGCTGTGGTTGTACGGCGTACTGCTGGTGCTCTGTGTGCCGTTCGTCTTCCCGACCTGGTGGATGGTCACCTCGTCGCTGAAGCCGGTGGCCGACATCTTCGCCTTCCCGCCGAAGCTGATCCCGACCAGCGTGAGCTTCGACGCCTACCAGCGGGTCTTCGAGCTCCAACCGTTCGGGCAGCAGTACCTGAACAGCATGTACATCGCCCTGGTGGTCACCCTCGGCACGCTGGCGGTGTCGGCACTGTCCGGGTACGCCTTCGCCCGGATCAGGTTCCGCGGCCAGAACCTGCTCTTTCTGGTGGTCCTCGCCGGCCTGCTCATCCCGAGCGAGGTGACGATCGTCCCGCTGTTCCAGATGTTCTTCAAGCTGGGGCTGGTCGACACGCACTGGCCGCTGATCCTGGTGCCGATCCTCGGCGCGCCCAGCGTGCTGGCGACCTTCATCATGCGGCAGTTCTTCCTCGCGTTGCCGGGTGAGCTGGAGGAGGCGGCCCGGGTCGACGGGCTGGGCCGGTTCGCCACCTTCTACCGGATCGCGCTGCCGCTGGCCCGGCCGGCGCTGGGGGCGGTGGCGATCTTCACCTTCCTGCACAGCTGGAATCTCTATCTCGAACCGATCGTCTACCTCTCCTCGCCGGAGAAGTTCACCCTGCCGCAGGCGCTGACTCAGTTCGTCGACGTGTACGGCGGCCCGATGTGGAACGTCCAGCTCGCGGCGGCGTCGATGACCGCGATTCCGGTGCTGCTGGTCTTCGTGATCGCGCAGAAGCAGTTCGTGGAGGGGCTGGCGCACACCGGCCTGAAGGGTTAGCCGGCTTCCCTTCCCGAATCCGCCTAATACTCCAGCCGTATCTGGTTGGTTCGGTGTCTTCGCTGGTAGTGGGCTTGTTTGGCGCGGTACTGGTGTCGGCGTCGCCATCGTGACCATCGATGGGTGTGTTCGAAGGGTCGGGTGGTGGTGATCAGGTGTGCCAGGAGACGGCGGACCTCGCCGAGGGTGAGGGGGATGAGCTGTTCATGATCGGGTTGGGTGTCCCCTTTGAGCGTGGGCGGTGGTGACGGCGAGGTAGGCGTGGGCCACCAGTACGAGGGTTATGTGGCGGTACCAGGCGTCGTAACGCGGCACCTGGTACTGGTCCAGGCCAACTGAGTGCGCGATATCGGAGGGCGCATAGGCACCGCCAGCGCCCGGTCAGGTGGGCGATCGAGCCGCTGCCTGCCCCGAAGTAGGGTCACCCGGTGACCGCGTACGACATCGCCGCCAGGCTGCCTTCCATCGACCGGCTGCGGCAGCGCTGCAAGGCATTGGCCGTGCTTGAACGCATCATCGACGGCGGCGCCGCCTACTACGCCTACATCTCGACCTGGGGTACGGACGAGGCGGCGCTGATGAGCAACGGCAGCGGCGACGAGTGGGCCATCGCGTTCACCGCCGACGGCGCGTTCATCCGGGTCTTTGATCATGAGTCGGCAATGTCGCCCTACGGCGATCCGGACCACGAGTTGTGGCCGGGGCTGCTTGACGGCATCCCCGCAGTGTTGCGCCCGCAGATGGAGGAACCCGCGTTCTGCGACGAGTCCGGGCAGTTCCTCGCCACCGCGGTGCTGTGGCGGTTGGTTGGTGACGACCGCTGGCACGCCGGCGAGGGCATCACCTTCCCTGCACTGCGCGGGCGGTACGACGGCATCGGGCCGGATGGGTCCGGCATGCTTGAGATCCTGCTCGACGACATCGTCGACAGGTTCGTAGAGTTCGCCGGCGACTACTACGAGATCGAGGTGGACCGGGCGGCAGTCGAGCACGTCGTCGCCCACCGGCCGCTCACCGACCCCGTTATACAGGCCCTCAATCCTCAACTCGCCGTCGCCGACCTGAGGGAAGACATCGCCGCCATCGGTTACCCGATCGCCGTGATGTAGCGGCGGTTTGTCACGTCGGGACCAGAGGGCACCCGCCTCGCAGCAGAACAGTGCGTCCGTGCGGCGGCGGATCGCGGATACCGCTGGCAGGGGCACGTAACCGGCCGTTGCGTCAGAGGATACCTACCAGTACTATGCATCGTACTTCTAGGGTTAGGGGCTGGGTGAGGTCTCGTGAAGGTCGCTAAGGATTTGGTGGCCGCCTCGGCGACACCGATGGTGCTCGGCATCCTGACCGAGGGCGAGAGCTACGGCTACGCCATCCTCAGGCGGATCAACGAGCTGTCCGGGGGCGAGCTGGACTGGACCGAGGGGCTGCTGTACCCGTTGTTGCACCGGCTTGAGCGCCTCGGTTATGTGGAGTCGAGCTGGCAGACGGTTACCGGCGAGCGAAAGCGCAAGTACTACCGCATCACCGACAAGGGTCTGGCTGAGCTGGCCGAGCAGCGCCGGCAGTGGGACACCGTCGTAGACGCGCTCAAGGAGGTCTGGCGTGACCGTGTGCCGCTGACGGTGAACCCGTTGGAGAGCGGCGCATGACGGCGCAGGACGGGCATGAGGAGTTGGAAGCGCAGTTCGAGCAGTGGCGCCGGTACGTGCTTCGCCGCAGGGAACTGCAACCGTTCGACGCCGACGAGCTCGAAGACCACCTCCGCGGCTCCGTTGACGAGCTCGTCACAGCAGGCCTGAGCCCGGATGAGGCGTTCCTGGTCGCGGTCAAACGGATGGGCAGCCTCGACGAACTCTCCCGCGAGTTCGCCCGGGAGCATTCGGAACGGCTGTGGAAACAGCTGGTGCTGACCGCCGATCCCGGCAGCCCGGTCGCCGGCACGCGCTCCGGGCGGGACCTGTGGGTCATGGTCAGCTGCGCGGCGGGCGCGGCGGCGTCCGTCAAGGTGCCGGCACTGTTCGGGCTGAGCTTTGAGGACGACAGCTCGTTCTATGCGCGGAACTTCACCCTGTTCGCGCTGCCCTGGCTGGCGGCGTTCCTGGCCTGGCGCCGGAAAGCCCGACGGTCGGTGATCGCGACACTGATGGCGCTGTTCGCTCTCGGCGCCGTGGCGGCCAATGCCTACCCCCTGGCGGACAAGTCGCAGTCCGTGGTCGTCACCAGCATCCACCTCCCCATCGCCCTGTGGCTCGTGGTCGGTCTGGCCTATGTCGCCGACGACTGGCGTTCCTCCCGTCGACGCATGGACTTCATCCGCTTCACCGGTGAGTGGTTCATCTACCTGGTACTCATGGCCCTCGGCGGCGGTGTACTCTCCGCCTTCCTGTTCAACACCTTCAAGGCCATCGGAATCGTCCCGGAGGAGTTCATCTCGCATTGGCTCCTTCCCTGTGGCGCCACGGCCGCAGTCGTCGTGGCCGGGTGGCTCGTAGAGGCCAAGCAGAGTGTCGTCGAGAACATCGCGCCCGTCCTCACGCGGTTGTTCACCCCGCTCTTCACGGCCGCCCTCCTCGCCTTCCTCGTCGCCGTCGTCTGGACCAGCCACGGCATCGACGTCGAGCGCGAAGCGCTGATCCTGTTCGACCTCCTGCTGGTCGTGGTGCTGGGGCTGCTGCTCTACTCGCTCTCGGCCCGCGATCCGCTGGCCCCGCCCGGCCCGTTCGACAAACTCCAGCTCGCGCTCGTGGTCAGTGCGTTGGCCATCGACGTGCTGGTGCTGATGGAGATCACCGGGCGCATCACCGACGAATACGGCAGTACGCCCAATAGGGCGGCCGCGCTCGGCGAGAACGTCATCCTGCTGGTCAACCTCGCGTGGTCGGCGTGGCTCCTGCTGACCTTCATCCGTCGGCGCACGCCGTTCGCGGCGCTCGAACGTTGGCAGACCGGCTACCTGCCGGTGTACGCCGCGTGGGCCTGGATCGTGGTCCTCGTCTTTCCTCCCTTGTTCAGCTACGTCTAACCGGGAAGGTCCACCCCCAAATGACAGCAATGTCGCCCGCCTGGCGGTGTGACAGGCCTGTCGTAACGCTCGCGTGCCAAGCAGGCACATTCGGCCCAGTAGTGCTCCGGGAGCGCGTACCGTCATCGGCGACGCCGGCGTCCACGGCCGCCCCGGCGGCAAGCCCCCTGGAGCTCGATGGCTGGGTCAGGGAATGAATTGCACTTCCGGGAATGCCGGGTTCGGGCCGCGCAGCAGGTGTCCCCGGTGGCGTAGATGCAGGTCGAAGAACGCGAGCGGGTATGCCTGCTGGATCCGTACCGCCCGGAACGGGTCGAGGGTGCCGATCCAGCTGGCGAGTTCCTCGTCACTCATCCCGATGATCGTCGCCAGTTGCGGGATCAGCCACTGGTGATCGATGTACGACGAGTGGGCGGCGCCGTCGGCGTGCACGTTCAGCCGCCATCCGTGCAGGTAGTAGGACCAGACCTCGTTGACGCTCGGCTCGGCGGCCCGGGTGTACTCCGCGGTCATCAGCATGAACGGCCGGCCGATCTCGGTGACCGGTGGGTTCGACTGCATCGGGCCGTCGAGGCTTAGCCCGGCCCGGACGCGCTGGTCCTGGTTCATGACGAGGGCGGTCGCGGTCGCGCCCTTCGACCAGCCGGCCATGCCGATGCGGCGCAGGTCGAGCGCGGCGCCCAGGCCGGCCGGCAACGGACGGCGCTCGGCGTCGGGATTGCGGCCGGCGGCCAGGTCCTCGACACGGTCGAGGACGAACCGGAGGTCGTAGGAGGAGTCCCACGGTGTGAACGACTGGCCAAGGGGGACGGTGAGCCGGCCGTCGGGGAACTCGCCGAATCCGTCGTACGTGTGATCCACCGTGACCACGACGTAGCCGTGGCTGACGAGTTCCTGGACCACAATGGTGGCCTCGGCACGGTGACTGTCGTTGCCGTGGGAGTACACGATCACGGGCCGCCGTCCGGGTGTCCGCAGTACCGGCGCTCCCACACGGCCGGCCGTGAAGGGTGCCGCCGCGGCGTCGGCGTCGAACCCGGCGGACGCGAGCAGCGCGCGCATCGGCGCGGCGGGCAGCCACGGCGCTACCGGGTGACGCCGGGCGTCGTGGGTGGCGGGGTACCAGACGCTGGCCATGAGTTCGCGGTAGCGCCCCGGGCCGGCGACGGGATCCGGGCGGGATTTGTCGACGAGGTGCAGCGACACGGTGCCCACCCGGTGCGGCCCGGTGGGCGGGGGCAGGGTAAGCCGTGCCGGGCCGGGCGCGGCCGGCGTCGCCCACCCGCGGCCGGCGCCGCCGAGCGGCACGGCGACACCGGCGGCGAGCGCGGCTGTGAGCAGGTGTCGGCGGGTCGGGGCGATGGTCATCGGCCCTCCGGGGTGTCGGTGGTCTCGACGCGCGTGATGAGCAGCTTGAGTCGCGCGATCTCTTCGGCGAGCGCGGTGTTGCCGGCGGCGGTGAGGGTGATCCAGGTACGGCCGCGCCGGCCCTCGTACCCCTTCTCCACGGCGATCATGCCGGCGTTCTCGAGTACGCCGAGGTGTTTGGAGAGGTTGCCGGCGGTCAGCTCAAGTTGGGTGCGAAGGTAGCCGAACTCCACCCGTCGGGCCTCGTGCGCGATGGTGAGGATGCCCAATCTGACCCGTTGGTGCACCACGTCGTCCAGGCCGGTGACCGGATGGGCGGACGGGGCGTGCGGGTGGGGGATGTCGGCCTCGGTGGTCACCGCTGCCGCCCGCGGGCCACCGCGAAACCGACCGCGCCCAGTAGCAGCGCGGCGCCACCGATGACCTGCGGCAGCAGCAAGTCCGTCGCGTGTCCCCAGAAGCGGGGAATCCTGAAGGTGTCGATCGGCACCAGCACCAGCGCCAGATATCCGAGGGTGAACAGCAGCAGCGCGGGGTGCCGCTCCAGCCAGGCCAGCACCAGCAGCGCCACCCCGATCGTGCCTACCGGTGCGATCAGGCGGTCCAGCAGCATCACCCAGGACGGCAACGGTTCGGTCGGCAGCGGGTGGCTCTGCCAGTAGAGGAACACCAGCAGCCACGCGACGGCGGACAGGACGGCCAGCGCGACTCCGGTGAGCACGTACGGCAGCACCCGAGCGCCCAGCCCCCGCGCCCGGGTGACCCGCACGGCGTACAGGGCGATCGCCGTGTACGCCAGCAGCAGCGCCGGCAGCCAGTAGAACGCCCTGTCCAGCCCCCGGATGTAGCACGCCCCGGTGCCGCCCTCGGCGAATGCGCGCCCGCAGTCGGCGTCGAGGAAGTACCAGCCGACCGGGATCGCCGCCAACGTCACTGCAGCCAACACCAGCAGCGCGATCCAGGTCACCCGCTGGTCAAGACGCACCCGGTGGGCGAGGGCGCGCACGTCGGAGAGCAGCCGGCGGGGATCGCCGCCGGCGGGCACCGAATCAGTGGTCATGCCAATAGGTTTCCACGGCAAACCTATTTTCGCTAGTACGAGTTTCGGTGATTGCCACACGATCAGCCCGGAGCGGTACCAGCCCGCGCGGGTCTCGGCTCCGCGCAACAAGGCGCCACCTAAGTCGTCGCACACCGACACCGGAACCAAGATCAGGTGTCCGCTCATCGGCAGAGTCGTGCGCGCGATCGTCTACCCCGGTCGACACGGACGGTGACTGCTGCGTGTCAGTGCACGCGCCCCAAGGGTGAACTGCGGAGCGAGCGCGGCGAACGCCGCCCTTGGACGACCCACTGTCACCGACCTCGTACACGAAGACGCACGCTCGTCATCGGGTGCTCGGACCCCAACGACCCGCGCCGACGTCACCTTCAGTCACGAAGCGCGACGTGCCCAGGGACGCTCATCGGGCCAGCTGATATGGCCGGTGCGTCGGGAGCGTTCTGCGGCAGATCCGCATGGGTCAGAATGTGCCGATGACGATCTCCGCTGACGACTCCGGTCCGGTCCGGATTGTGACGGCCGTTCTTCGCGACGGCGATCGGGTGTTGCTGTGTCATCGAAGCCCCGGACGCCGTTGGTATCCCGACGTGTGGGACCTGCCGGGCGGTCATGTTGAGGAGGGGGAGGATCCGAAAGAGAGCCTTGTCCGCGAGCTTCGGGAGGAGTTGGGAATCACGGCGTCGAAGCCGTCCGGCCCGCCGATGCATGAGATCCGGACCGCGACGTTCGACATGCAGATCTGGTTGGTCGACAGGTGGACCGGAACACCCGTCAACGCCGCGCCGGACGAGCACGACGCTGTGGCGTGGTTCGAGACGTCCGACCTTGACAGCCTGCGTCTCGCCCACGAGTCGTATCTCTCGATGCTCACCGCCGTGCTCGTCACGTGACGTCGCTCCGGAAGCCAGGGGTGCGCGCTCATCGGCATGATCGGGAGCCGTGCCGAACGTACGTCGCCACGCTCTGTGACCCGTGCGCAGCCCGCCGCCGTGCGTGCTCTGCGGCGGAAGCGTGCACCTGACCTTGGCCGTCGTGTGGCTGGTCGC
>NZ_JBDJAV010000075.1:0-28500 GCF_039649625.1 Plantactinospora sp. ZYX-F-223
ACGAGCAGCCGCACGACGGCCAAGGTCAGGTGCACGCTTCTGCCGCCTGGCGGGTGCTGGCACTGATTGTGACGGTGACGCACCGTGAGGTATGACTACCTCTCCCGCTTCAGATCTCGTTGCTGTCTCTCCTGATCGCCGCGTTCTCCGTGCGTCGGTGTCCGCCTACCTCGGTCGGTACCGAGGCGACACCCGGTCGCACACCGACTCCGACCTACGAGTCTTCCTGACCTGGTGCGCCGACCAAGATTTGGCTCCACTGTCGGCCGCGCGCGTCGACATCGAGCGGTACGTGTGCTGGCTGCAAGACGTTCGACGCTTCCAGCCCTCGACCGTGTCCCGTCGCCTGTCGGTGGTGATCGGCCTATACCGCGTCTGCGTCATCGACGATATCCTGCCGCACTCGCCGGCCGACTACGTCCGCAGACCGGTGGTTCCACCCGAATCACCCATCCTCGGGCTGGGACATCTGCAATTCGAGGCGCTGATCACCACCGCACGACAGTCCGACGACCCGAACGACTTCGCGTTGGTCGCCATGCTCGGCCTGCTCGGGCTGCGAATCTTCGAAGCCTGCGGCTCGAACGTCAGCGACATCGGAGAGGAGCACGGCCACCGCGTCCTGCGGGTGCGAGGCAAGGGCGGCAACGTCGTCCTCGTCCCGCTACCGCCTGCGGTGGCCAGGCCCGTCGACCGCGCGGTCGACGGGCCGCCTCGACGGTCCGATCCCGCGCAACCTCCTCGGCGCCGGGATGGACCGGCACGCCGCGACCCGCCGACTCAAGCACCTGGCCGCCAGCGCCGGGATCCGGATGCCGAGGATGCACCCACACACGCTGCGGCACACGTTTGTCACCACGATGCTCGATGCCGGCGTCAGCCTGCGCGACGTACAGATCGCCGCCCGCCACGCCGGCCCGCGCACCACCATGCGCTACGACCGCGCCCGCAAGTACCTCGACCGCCACCCCAACTACATCCTCGCCGCCTACCTGGCCTCGGAACGTAGCGACCACCCGAGCGGATCTGCCGACGAGTGGACGTTCGATCTGGTACGCGTGCTGGATCGTTGCGATGTCAGGCGCGAGACTCGCGCAGGACCTGCCACTGCCTCCAGACGAGTTCGGGCTCGAGGTCTGCGTAACCGCGGCCGCGTTCGAGGTTCTTCGCATCGGCGTGGGTCATCATCATGCAGACACCTTCGCTGGTGAGGCGCTCCACCTCTTCGCGACGGAGGCGCCGGCCAACCTTCTCCTCGGCGGCGGTGAGTAGGGCCACCAGCGGGGGAATGAACACGGGTCGACGTTCGCCCCGCGAATCTGCCTCGCCTCCCTCGGCGCCCAGACGCCAGGTGCCAAAGGGGTTGTGGCAAGCATGGCCCGGCGGATAACCGTCATCGGGCCAGCGCTCCAAGCGGCGGCGAGGGGTATCCACGTCGGGTGTGAAGGTGTCGCCGCTGACCAGCACTGGGTCTTCCGCCAATTGATATACGTTGAGCGAGCCAAGGAGTTGGTTGGCCCCGGCCGGTGGGGCCTCGACCTGCGCATCCGGCAACCCAAACGCGTGCATGCCGCAGGATCGCGACACACCGCGGTCCTGTAGCACGATCACGGCGCAGTGGTAGAGCATCCACGGGTCGCCGCTTTCGAGACTCCGAATCCAGCGTGCGACGGGCCAGCCCAGCTTCGACTGCTCGAGTCGCACTCCCAGCGCTCCAGCGTCGCCCAGCGCGGCGATCAGCATCGCCACTTCTCCCGCTGCGGCACCGAGGTACACCGGCAGATGCAGGACCAGCGCGCTGCCCGCCCCTGCGACATCACGCTGCTCCTCCGCCGACATCGTGCCGTAACCGAACGCCTCGCCGAACGAGCCGTCGTTCTCCACCCACTCCGCCAGCGCGCGAAAGCCGAGGGTCTCCGATGTGAGCGACTGGCCGTCCAGCGTCAGACCGGAACGTCCGAGCAAGCCCTGCCACTGAGCCATCGTTGCTGCAGTCCCTGGGACGAAGAGCCGCACACCGTACACAAGATCGCCAGTCATGCAGCGGAGGGTAATACCCCTCTGCGGGCTTTCCCCTGAGATGTGGACACCCTGAGACTGGACGCTGGTCCAGAGGAAGGGTGTCCCCAGCGTGACGCGGTCGATCTGGTCCGTTCGTCGGGTCGGCCGATCAACCAGGTCGCCCGCGAACTGGGGATGAGTCCCGAGACCCTGCGGAACTGGGTCCGCAAGCAAGAACGGCAGGCCGGCACGGGGCCGGCGGTCTCGGGTGCGGACGGGCTGTCGATGGCGGGCAAGGAGGCTGGCTGCGAGGATCACGCCCTCGGACGTTGGCTAGATCCGACTGCCGCCGACCAATGGGCGCTTAACGGCACGCGGCAGAGCCGAGTAGCTCGCCCCGCTCGCGGGAGCAGAGACCGACCCAACCGTCAGCTTCCTGTGTAGAAAAATGCGCCCCAGTGGATGACCGCCCGGTGTTCCCGGGCCGAGTCCCACAGCCGTTGCGCTCCCGGGCCGGCTGGCCGGCGCCGGCCGATCAGATCGGCCAGGTCGGCCTTCTCGGCGTTGGTGCTGTCGCGCACCCAGATTTGCGCGTGCCGCAAGGCCTGTGCCGGGCGTAGGCCCTCGGCCCGCCAGAGGAAATGGAACCGGATCGCGGTCAGGGCGGCGCTCTCGTCGTCGATCGCCCACAGGGGTGCGACGACACCCGCGACCCGGGCCTGGATCAGCGCCGCGGGCATGCCGATGAGCTCGTTCGGTAGGTGCGCGCCGTGCTGCCCGGTCTCGCACGCGGTCATGACCACCAGGCGCAGGCCTCTCAGGCGTTGCCACATCAGGTCGCTCACGGTCAGCGTGTCGTTGCCGGCGAGAAACAACGCCGAGTCGAGCGGATCGAGGAGGTCGGCCCGACCGTGGCACGCCATATGGAGGACCGTGCTGTCGTCCAGCCCCGAAAGCACGGCGGCACGGGTCGCCGATGATCCGGTGAGGAGTCTGGCCGCCGGTGACAGCCGCCGCACCTCCGCCAGCTCCCGCTCGACGTGGGCCAGCTCCGGCGTCGCGTTCGTCGGTGCGCCCACGATCAGCACGCTCTCCGGCCCGGCGGCGAGCGAGGCCGCGAGCTCTTCGGTCGCCCGTGCGACCGCGGCGTTCGGCACGTATCGGAACGCGGCGTGGTCGATGGCGTACCGTCGGCCGGACACGCGGGTCGCGTCCGGCGTCCACGCGGCGTGCAGGGGCATCGCCGCTAGGTCGCCCTCCGCCACCACCAGGACCTCGTCCACCCCCGTGAGCGACTCCATCAGCGGCCCGATTGCCGCCTGCCACAGCCACGACGTCAGACGATCCAGTCCGCGGATCCAGACCTGCTGCCCGTCCCTACGGAGGATGTAGCTCATTACCTGCCGAAGGTAGTTGTCCGTCACCGCTTGCTGGGTCAGGAGCGGTAGCCAGAGCGCCTCCGGCGACGCGGTGCCGGCTCGGACGATAAGTGCCAGGCCACCCTTTGATGTGGCGGACAGATAGACGATCGGCGCGCCGTCGCCCGCGGCGATCCGCGTGACGGATGACTCGGCGCGGTTCCCCTCGGGTCCGCCCGAGCCATTGCGCCTGTCGGCGTCGATGGTTGCCGCCAGCAACCGTGCCCGGGTGCGTTCGAGCCCGTGCACAGCGGCCTGGTAGTCGCCGGTCTGGGCCGCCGCGTAAGCCATCTGTGCGGCGAGCCGGCCCGCGTGCTGCAACCAGGTCTCCTGATGCTGTCGTTCCCGCTGGGCACCGACGAGGCGGTCCATCGCATCCAGCCCGTGCTGGCCCGCCTCCATGACGTCCGGCCAGGTCTCCGCCGCCAGCGCGGCCGCCGCCCACACCTGCGCCGTGTTGACCGCCAAATGCGGGCTCCCGGTATGACCCGCCTGCGCAGCGGCACGAAATGCCGCCGCCGCCGACGGTCCGTAGCCGTGCTGTCCGGACGTCAACTGCGCGGCGTTCAACCGAACGCGCTGCGCCACGGGGCCCGTGGTCGGTGCGGCCTCGACGGCACGCCGGGCGGCCACCGACGCGGCGTCGCGTTGGGTCGTGTCGCCGGTTGCGCGGTACAGAATCTGGTGGGCTGTCGACTGGTTGAGAAACAGCATCGCGACGTTTGTGCTGTCGTCCGTGATCAGCCCTTCCGCCTGTTCGCACAGCTCGACTGCCTCCCGCACACGTGCCGCATCCGGCCGGTGTGCGTGCTGCATCAGCAGCACCCTGGCGAGGTTGACCAGCCGGCTGGCCCGTACCGCGCCGGTTGCGTCGGACGCCGCCAGCGTCGCCCGGACCGTCCGCTCGGTGCGGTCCAGCTCGGGCGGTGGCGCACTCGGCTCACCGAACCGGCGCGCCGCGTCGTCGATGACGTCTTGCGGGACCTCTCCCGGCAGATCCTGGATGACGTCCAGGTACGTCCGCATGACGTCCTGACCGCCCGCCTCGTGTCCGCCTACCAGCTCCATCGACCAGAGCAGCTCGGACTCTGCCGTGACGAGGGCGTTGGCGAACAAGGGATCGGGGTCACTGGCCACGAGGTCGCGGAAGAGCTCGATGGCCTTCTGGACCGCCGCCAGGTCCCCTGTGTGCTCGAACCGTGTGACGAGGAGCGACGCATAGGCGAACACGAGATTGTCGTCGTCGCTACCCGCCGTCGCCATGAGCAGCTCGTACAGGGAGAGCACCCGGTCGAGGTCCGGGTCCGCGGAGCCCAGGACCGCGAACCGGTCCAGCATGTGTGGCAGCAGGGCGCGCAGGAACCGCTCCTCTGATGCCGACCCGAAGCGCCCGTCGTCGAGCACCTGGAGCGCGTGCTGGTGCGCCTCCAGCGCCGCCGCGAAGTCGTCCGGCTCCGACCGTCGCTGCGCCAGCTCACTGAGCAGCTCGGCACGCAGCACGACCAAGTCCACGAACGCCTCGGGCAGGTGGGCCTCCAGCACGTGCTCGTACGGCGACGTCGCGGCGAGCGCGTCTGTCGCGGCGATCAGCGCCGCCTGCGACTTGTCACGGATCGCCGCCTCGACCGCCCGGAGCGCGGTGTTGGCGGTGCGCGAGGCGGCGTCCATCTCGGCGAAGGCGTCTGCGATGCCGCTCTCGCGGCAGCGGTGCAGGATCGACAACCGGCGGCGCAGCTTCGGCACCGCCGTCCGCACCGCTCCGTCGTCGGCGAGGTCTTCGATCAGGAGGCGGAGGAGGCACTCGGCGCCTTCGGTGATCAGCTGCGGGTGGTCCGTGAGGATCTCGCGCATCTCCGGTGAGCTTTGCGCGCTGACGAAGCGCAGCATCACCTCGTCGAGAAGCTCGACGTCGACTCCGTCGTCGGCCAGCGCGGCGGAGTGCATCGATCGCATCACCGTGCGGGCATACCTGCGTACGTGCGCCTCGCCGCGCTGCTCCGCCCGGTCCAGCAGCGTCCGCGCGGTGGCCACTTCATTGCGGCGCAGGTACGCCTTGGCGAGGCTCACCGCCGCCCACATCGACGGGCCCGGCCACTCCAGTCGAGTGGCACGCTCGTACATCTCCTCCGCCGCGGTCTCGTCACCGTCGTCCATCAACAGGTCGCCGAGGCGTACCGCCGCCTCTGCGGCGATGAGCGAGTCGTCGGCGTCGACGGCCCTGCGCAGTGCGGCCGCCGCGGCCGGCCGGTCCTCGTCCCTCAGCGAGGTACCCAGGGCGAGCGCCGCCTCGGCAGCGGTCGGGGCGTCGGCATCCCGCGAGGCGCGCTCCCACGCCGCTCGGGCCCCGGACACGTCGCCCTCGATGTCGAGCACCATGGCCATGACGATGTCGCCGTCGGTGGCGGTGCGGTACCGCCGACGGGCCCTGCGGCAGGCACGCCGGACGGCGCGCTCCTTGCCGACCGCCCGCATCATCACGGTCAGCCGGCTGAGGGCCTGCGCCGCGAACCGGCCGGGACCGGCGTCGATCAGACGCCGATAGTGCGCCTTGGCGGACCGGATGCGCTGTTGCCGCTGACACAGTTCGGCCAGTTGCAATGCCGCCATCGGCGCCACCACCGGATGGCTACTGCCGGCGGCGATGGTGAACGCCTGCTCTGCGAGGGCGGACTCGCCGAACTGCAGGTACATGTCGCCGACGTTGTAGGCGGCAGCCGCTCCGCCGGAGGCGACCGCGTCCTGAAGGACGCCCGCCGCCTCGTCGTGCCGCCCGAGCTCGAGCAGCAGGCCGCTGAGGTTCGCGGCGGACTCAGCATGTCCCAGCGAGACGGCCCGGCGGTAAGCGGCCAGCGCTCCGGCCATGTCGCCACGCTCATGGCGTCGGGTGGCGAGCTGGTACGCCAGGTCGGCTTCTCCGGCGGCAGGTGCGGCCTCACCGGGCGCGAGGCGGCCGTGGCGGTGCGGTTCTCGTCTCGGCAAGCGCACTGCGGTCATCTCCCGGGCGTTGGTCGGACGTGGTGACCGGATGCTGGCTATCGTGGATCGTCGAAGGCGGGGTTGTCGTCGTCGGGTCCCCGAAGGAGATATCGGCTGAGCGTGTCACCGGTTCGCCGCTCTTGCTGCGGGTCGACGGGTAGGGGCCAGCGCAGCTGCTGGTACAGGCTGGTCCGGTACAGGTCGAACGCCGCCTCCACCAGGTCGGCGTAGACCTCGGCCCGAGCCGGCAGCCACAACAGGTAGGCCGACAGCATGACGCCGATCCCCGCGGGCGCGGCCCACCAGGCCCACGGCGTGAAGCAGGTGAACGCGAGCGCCCAAATCCCCGCCGCGGCGGCGGCGTTCAGCGCCGCCCTGGCCTGGCCGATCTCGGCGCGTACCACGTCGGGAAGTAGCAACCACAGGTGAGGCCAGAGTGCCGAGGTGTTGAGGCCGTATTTGGACATCGGACGCGTCTCGCCCGCGCGAAGCGTATTGCCGACGCGGGTGGGCAGGTGGTACCCGCTGGCCGGCATGCGGCGCAGCCGACTCTCGAGCCGGGAGTGCTCGGCCCGGTCGTCGACCGTCGCCGTGCCGCCATCGATCCGCGCCTTCAATTGCAGCCACCGCTCTTCCATGCCCTCCTCGCGGTGCCGTGCCCGGTCCGTCAGAATCCGCCGCAGACCTCGCAGCGGCGGTGGCCAGTACCCCTCCAGGAACCGGATGGCCGGTGTGGTCAGTCGCTGGACGACGACCGCGGACGCCGCGACAGCGACGAGGGCGGCCACCACGGTGAGCGCCTGCGCCGGTGCCGGCTGCCGTGCCAGCCGCTCGGCGGCGGCTCGGAGCGTCGTCAGGCCGTCGGGCCGGGACAGCCAAGCGAGTGCCGCCCCGGTCCAGAACACGACGGCCGGCCCGAGCGTTGCCGCCCATCGGTCAGCGAGCCGACCGCCGAGCGACTCCCAGAACTTATCGAGCACCGCGGCCGCCTCAGCGATCGCAGGGAACCAGCACCGTGTCGTGACTGGGGCACCGTGGCGGATCCCGGTCGACGAACCGCCGCCACCACACGTAGTCGCCCTGCGGGCAGCGGAACTTCCGCGCGGAGACGGTCGTGGGCTCCGGCGTGGGCAGCGCGTCGTAGGTGCGCTCGGACACCGGCTGCAGGTCCGGCGGCCGGTGCCACTCGTCGGCGAGCACCTGGGCAGCCCAAGCGTGCAGTTCCGCCGAGCCGCTGAGCAAGGACATCAGCTCGTCGTCGGCGTCCCGTCCGCCCTGCGCGGACCCGAGCAACTCGGCGATACGCCGGTCGTACTCGGGCGCGTCGGCGCCCACGAGCTGCTCGAGATATGGCCGAATCGTCCGGGCCACGTCCAGGACGTCCTCATCCATGGGGTGCCTTCCTCAAGACGTTGGATCCGCGTCGGGCGTCCACGTTACCCATCACCATCGGTGACTGAAAGCACGCGTTCGGACACTGTCTACAGCTCACCCCAGATGAATAGGTGTCGGCTGGCCGGTGATCATGTTTGAGTGGGGGGTGGCGGTTGAGGACATGGTCCGGACCTGGTGTCCAGATGACTTCTGCCAGGTCGCGCAGCTGTTGATCCCGGGGACTACTTGGTGACCAGTCAGTGTGCAGCCGCGAGACCGTGTCGTTGAACACCGCCGCCCGGTGTTTGGCAGCCACGCGAGTTCGGACGGTTTACCGGTTGCCGATATTCGCCAGCGACTACGAGACTCATCGAGGTGAGCACCGGCGGTACCGCCGGGGCCGGTACCGGACACGACGAGCACACCCGTCTCGGGTCCGACGGAGACTGGGGTCCGGGCGGGTGCACATGCCGACGACGGGAACTCGAAAGAGGTGGCGGTGTCAGCGGGGAAGCTGCCCCCCGTACCGGATTTGTCCGGACAGCCGAGGCCACCCACCGCGCCACGGGTGGAGGGTCCTTGGCAGGGCGAGCGTCACCGGCTGCGAATTGCCCACCACCAGGGCACCGACCAACTCTCCACCGTCTCGCCCGAGCAGGGACCCGTGCTGGAGAGCGTCGTCGCGGCCCGCCCGCCAGGCCGCCTACGGACCGCCGCGCTCGGGGCGGTTTACGCCGTCCTGCCGGTCACCATCGTGATGACGATCGTGTTGTGGTTCATCGCCGAGGACCGGCCGGGCACCTACCGGATCATGGTCGCCGTCGTCGCCACGGCCACCTTCCTGGCCTTCTGCTACAACGCCGCCCGCCCCACCGTCGTGCTGCGCGCCGGCGCTCGCGTCGTCGCCGAGACGGACAACGACGGCGCCGGCGTCGACCTGCCGCTCTACGAACTGCGCACGATCACCGTCACGGACTCGGCGCGCGGCCGGGCGCTGCGGCTCGTCGGGCCGAACCAGCGGCGACTGACGCTCCCGTTCGGCCTGCTCGAGGCCAATCAAAGGCTCTGGGATCTGGTGTACAACGGCATCCGGCACTCGGAGGCCGCCGGCGCCGAGATCGACGCACGCACCCGGCGGATGCTCGGCCTGCCGTCGGACAACCGGTCAACCGCCCGCTGACCGGCACGTCTCGCCCCGCCGAAGCTCACTGTCGGCTGTTCGCGACACCGTCCGCCCGGCCGGTCAGGCCGTCCAGCATGACCTGGGACGGACGACCGGCCCCACCCCGGTGGGCCTCGTCGCCGACGGCGGGGGAGTTGTCCGTGCTGACCCAGCAGGACAGCGGGAAGGCGAACCGCGCGTTCGATCGGGACCACGATCGTCGGATCGTGGTTGGGCGGCAACTGCACCCGCCCTTGATGAGGTCGATGATCGTTGAAGTGCTCGACGTACTCGCCGATCACGCCCGCGCTGTCTCGTTGTAGACCAGGACATGGTCGAGGCACTCCTGGCACAGACTGCGGCCCCAGCGCTCCACGAAACAGTTCGCTCTCGGCGTGCGTGGCGGGATTTTGGCCACCTGGATATCCTCGGCGGCGAAGACGGCGTCGAACCCGGCGGTGTATTTGGTGTCCCGGTCGCGGACCAGGGACCTGCCGGCGGAGCACCGCTATCTCATGCCGCAGCGCGAGGGCCTCGACCAGCACGGCCTTGTCGCCGCGGATCAGCAATCCCAGACCGTCGAACAGGCGGATCGTCCCAGGTACAGCAATCGCACGACCATACCGGCGATCATCAGCCCGAACCGAGGAATCCCAGCTCACAGCCGGTGCGACGAGTATGGCACGGTACGGGCCTTGCCCAAAACATCTTAGTCATTAAGATAATCGCATGGGTATATCGACCAACTTCTCGGTGGCAGTCGCCGGCGCTGGCCTCTCCGGCCTCTGCCTCGCCCAGTACCTGATGCGCGCCGGCATCGACGTGCACGTCTACGAGCGGGACCCGGGCCCCTTCGTCCGGCAGCAGGGCTACCGGATCATTCTCGACCGGTACGGGCTGGAGGCGCTGCGCGAGAGCCTGCCCCGCCCGCTGTACCGCCTGGCGCTGGCCACCGGCGACGAGCCCGGCGGGCACCTGCGCTTCACCGACAGCCGGCTGCGGGACGCGTTCACCATCACCTTCAAGGACGAGCCGCACGCGACCCGCCAGGTCGACCGGCTGACCCTGCGGTCGATCCTGATGTCCGGGCTGGACGGACGCATCCACTACGGCAAGACCGCCGTCGCGGTGGACAGCGGCAGCCCGGCCGGGCTGCGGCTGCGGTTCACCGACGGTGGGGCCGTCGCGGCGACCGTCGTCGTGGGCGCGGACGGCGTCGGCTCGGCACTGCGCGAGCAGCTCATGCCGGACGCAGGCCCGGCGAACACCCCGATGGCGGGCATCTACGGCCGGTCGCCCCTGCGACGCAACGGCGGGAGCGTCATCCCGGACGCGCTGCGTACCAGCGGGGTCCTGGCCATCGCCGACCGGCCGGGCCGCGCCTTCTTCTTCACCTCCATGCGGTTCGGCGAAAGGCCGCGGGAGGCGTTCGCGCGCCTGGCCCCGGGCAGCTATGCGCCCACCGGCGACGACTACGTCATGTGGGGGCTGCTGCTCCGGCAGGAGGAGGTGCCCATCGGCGTCCGCGGGGACCTGCTGGCGCTGCGGGAGCTGGCCGCCCGGATGAGCATGGACTTCCACCCGCTCATCCGGCGGCTGGTCGACACGGCCGAGCTGGACGCCACGGTACTCAACCTCTTCGCCACCGGCCGGCGCCCGCGACAGTGGGCGGTGCCCCGGGCGACGATGATGGGCGACGCCGTGCACGCCATGCCGCCGTTCGGCGCTCACGGCGGCAACACCGCGCTCCGCGACGCCGCCCTGCTCGGCCACAGGCTCGTCGAGGCCCGGGCGAGCGGCACGCCGGTGGAGGAGGCGATCGCCGGCTACCAGGACGAAATGGTGCCCTACGCCTTCCGCGCCGTCGACACCGCCGCAGGGCTGATGCGCCGCCTCACCGGGGGCGCGGCCGCACCGCACTGGGTGCTGACCCGCGTGCTACCGCGGCTGCACCGGGTCACCGTGCCGGAGGCATGATTGCGGGCATGTCCCACGAGCCGGCCCGGGCGTCCGCGATCGCCGACCTCATGCGCGCCGGGCGGGAGACCTCGCGGCTGTCCATGGTGTTCCGGTACGCCATCGCGGACCGGCTGGGCCTCACCGTGAGCGACCTGGAGTGCCTGGACTTCCTGGTGGACGTCGGATCCGCCACCGCGGGGCAGGTCGCCGAGCGGACCAACCTCACCACCGGGGCCGTGACCAGCATGCTCCGCCGGCTCCAGCAGGCCGGCTACGTCACGGCCGAACGCGATCCGGCGGACCGGCGGCGGGTGATCGTCACCCTGCGGCCGGAGCGGATCGCCGAGTTGGAGCGACCGTACGAGCGGTTCGCCGAGCGGGCGGAACGGCTCATCGAAGGCTACAGCGTCGAGGAGATCATGCTGCTGGTCCGGCACTATGACCGCATGCAGGCGATGTACCTCGCCGAATTGGACCGCCTCCGCAGCGGCGACACCGCGCAGCGGTCTGCATGAGGCGCCGTCGCGTGGCTGACCGCGCTCCCGGTCGCCACCGGACGGCAGACCGTGGCGGCGAGCCGACCCACAGCCAGCCCGTACGACGCCGACGACGACTCGACGGAGTGATCAACGAGTACCACCGAGCAGCCTGAGCCGATCTTCAGAACACCAGGCCACCACCGCTGAACCAGTTTGGCACCGTACACCCGAACGACTTCGGGCTCACTCGCCCAGGACTCGGCGTTTGTCCACCCGGCGTTGCCGGTACCGTCAGGCGTCCGCCAGCGGCGTGCCGGCCCGCTCGGCCCTGGTCGGCAGGTCGAGCGTCCTCGACACGAACGGCGGCGTGCTGATGTCGCGGAACAACTCCAGCGCCCGGCGCAGGTACGCCGTTGCCGCTCGGGGCGCGTCCCGGGCCAAGTCGAGCTCGCCCAGTGCGAGCAGCGCGCGTGCCTCGCAGAGCCGGTCACCGACGGTGGCGGCCGCCCGCAGCGCGTCGCGCAGAGTAGTCTCCGACTCGTCCGCCTTGCCGGTCCGCAGCTGCGCCTCGCCCAGCCCGCACAGCGCGAACGCCCGGCCAATCGGGTCACCGGTGTCCTCGACTGCCGCCAGCGCCGCCGCGTACGCGTCAACGGCCTGGAGCGGTTCGTCGAGCTGCAGATAGGCCTCGCCGAGCCGGCACAGGACCTGCGCCTCGATCCGGCGGCTGCCGCCGTCCCGGCTGAGGTCCAGTGCCTCGGTCAGCACCCGGTGGGCCTCGTTCGGGTTGCCGCACTGGAGTTCAATCGCCGCCAGGTTGTGGAGCACGTACGCCGAGTAGACCAGATCACCGGCGCGCCGGAAGATTGCCAGCGCCTGCCGGCAGCGGGTCATGGCGTCGTCGAGGTGGCCCTCCAACCGGTCGATGATCGCGATGTGCTGGAGGGCCTGGGCCTGCCCGGCGTCGTTGCCGGTGGAGCGGAACAGGTCGAGCGCCACGTTCAGGAACCCTCGTGCCTCGGTGAACCGCCGCTGTGCATCGAACAGCGACCCGAACGAGTACGACAGCACCGCCTGGCCGTGCTGGTCCCCGGCCCGGCGGGCGGCGTCGAGGGCGATCGTGTGGGTCTCGCGCCAATCGTCGAAGTAACCCCGCGCCTCGTAGAGCGTGGTGGCCTGCTGGGCTAGGTCCCAGGAGAGCCCGGCGAACCCGGCCCCGGCGGCCTGGCGTACCGCGGCCAGCATGTTCAGCCGTTCCCGCTCGAGCCAGGTGATCGGCTCCGACACCAGTTCCTCGGCCAGCCGCTCCGGCACCGGCCAGCGCGTCGCGTCGCTGCGCAGGTCTCGGTGCTCGACCCCGTAGCAGGCCCGGTGTGCGGCGTCGGCGAGGAACAGCAGGGCGCCGAGCGCCCGCGCCAGCGCGGGCCCGTGTTCGGCGACCGGCTCCTCGTCGGCGAGCGGCTCCCGGGCGAACGCGCGGATCAGGTCGTGGAAGCGGTACTGGCTGTGCACGCCGCGCGCGGAGCCGGTGATCTCCAGCAGGTGTGCGTCGGCGATGTCGTCGAGCACGTCCTGCGCCGCGGTGCCGGGCTGGTCGAGCAGTGCCGCGGCGACCCAGCCGGAGAAGTGCGGGAAATCGAGCAGAGCGAGTCGCCGGAACAGCCGGCGGGCCTGCTCCGGGAGGCTGTCGTAGGTAAGCGAGATGCTGGCCCGGATGCCGAGCACGCCGTGGTTCAGTTCGTTGAGGCGGCGGGTCTCGTTACCCAACCGCTCGACCAGTTGGCGCACCGCCCACTGCGGCCGGGTGGCGAGCCGGGCGCCTGCCACCCGCAGCGCGAGCGGCAGGTGACCGCACAACTCGGCGAGTTCCACGGTGGCGGCGGGCTCGGCCCGCATCCGTTCCGGCCCGGCCACGGCGGACAGCAGTTCGACGGAGTGGCGCGGATCGAGCAGGCGCACCTCGACATGACCGGCGCCGGGCAGCCCGGCCAGCCGGTTGCGGCTGGTGACCAGTACCGCGGCGGAGGGGGTCCCGGGCAGCAGCGGAAGCACCTGCCCCTCGTCGCCGGCGTTGTCCAGCACCACCAGGATCCGCCGACCGGAAAGCAGATGCCGGTACATCTCCGCGCGTTCCTCGAGCGTTTCCGGCAGTGCGGCGCCGGGCACCCCCAGTACGCGGAGGAACCGCTCCATGACCCGGTTGGGATCCACCGGCCGGATGGTCTGTCCGCGCAGGTCGATGAAGAGCTGACCGTCGGCGTACCGGTCCGAGAGCCGGTGCGCCACGTGTACCGCCAGTGTCGTCTTGCCGACCCCGGCCATGCCGCTCGCCACCAGGACGGGCACCGCCAACCGGGTCCGGTCCTCCGGCGTGCCGGTGAGGTGCCGCTCGATCGCTTCGACCTGGTCGGTCCGACCGGTGAAGTCGGCGATGTCGGTGGGCAGCAGCCGCGGCGCCGCGGGGACCGGCAGGAGCGGCCCGGTGGTGGCCGGCTGGACCGGCCCGGCGCGGGCCGGCTCGGCCGGTTCCGGGGGAGCGAGCCGGGAGTTGCCGGTGAGGATGTCGTGTTCGAGTCGCTGGAGTTCCGTGCCGGGCTCGATGCCGAGTTCGTCCAGCAGCGTGCGCCGGGCCCGCCGATAGACCTCCAGGGCATCGGCCTGCCGCTGTGACCGGTAGAGCGCGAGCATCAGTTGCCCGTGCAGCCGTTCCCGCATGGGATGCTCGTCGACGAGTGCGGTCAGTTCGGCGATCAGGTCGTGGTGCCGGCCCAGCTCCAGCTCCAGCTCGACACAGTCCTCGATCAGGCTGATCCGCTGCTCGTCCAGCCGATCCGCCGCCGGCCGGAGCAGCGGGTTGACCAGTCCGTCCAGGGCCGGCCCGCGCCACTGGGCCAGGGCACGGCGGTAGCACTCGACGGCCCGGTCCAACCGGCGCTCGTCGCGGAACCGCCGGCCCTGCGCCGCCAGGCCGGCGAAGCGCCGCAGATCGACCTGCGCGTCGGGGATCTGGAGCGCGTATCCCTGTGACCGGGTGGCGATGACGTCGTCCCCGAAACCGTGCGCGGCGAACAGCCGGCGCAGCGCGGACACGCAGATCTGAACCTGGACCCGGGAGGTTGACGGTGGTGCCGCCCCGTAGACGACGTCCAGTAGCCGGTTGACCGGGACCGGCCGGTTCGCCTCCAACGCGAGGGCCGCCAGCACGACCTGTTGCCGTGGGCCCCCGAGGTCCACCGGGTTGCCGTCGACCATGACCTCGAGCGGCCCGAGTACCCCGACCACCGGATCGCCGGCGGGCAGCGGGACGCTCATCGCGCTCGGTCGATCGCGAGTGTGGCCCGCGGAAGCGTCGACGGCCGCATGCTCCTCCTGGGCGGAACGATTGGTACGGGGGCGGTCGCCGCGTGGCGAGGGCGCGGCATTACCCTCACAAAGCACCCTAACAAGGGACGCCGAGCGACCCGACAGCTCAATCCCGGCAGGGCGATCCGCGTACCAGTTGTCCAGGCTCATCCATCCGGCACCGATGCGTGGGGCTGGCTGTTCGGCATGTCCTGGCCGGGTCGCAGGCCGTGGGCTCGGCCCGGGCCGGCTCGTCGGCGCCGACGACAACGCCTACGCCGGCCGGCAATCCGACTGCGGGCGTCAGTCATCGAACGACCCGTTCTGCAACTCGACCAGGTTGATGCGCTGCCTGCGGCCCTGTTCCCGGAAGAAGACCAGGGCCAGGATCGCAGCGACGGCCATCAACCCGGCCGCGATGGCGAAGGCGACCCCGAACCCCTCGACGAGGGAGAGGCCGGCCGGCACGCCGGCCCGGCTCTGGTCCAGAGTGCGGGCGGTCGCGGCGGCGGACAGCACCGCGAGCCCTAGCGCACCGCCGACCTGCATGCTGACGTTCAGCAACGCGGACGCGACACCGGAATGGCTCTCGGGCACGTCGGTGAGCGCGGCGATCGTGGTGGGAACGATCATGACCGCGAACCCGATGCTGACGACCGCCGACGGCGCGATCACGTCGCCCCATACGGTGCCATCGGGACTGAGCTGGGTGAACCACGCCAGACCGGCCGCCGCGACAAGGGCGCCGCTGATCTGCACTATCCGGACCCCGGCGGCCCGGACGGACACGATGGTGCGTGCCCTCGCGGCCGGTCGGTGGATAACGAGCCGAATACCGACCGATAACGCGGCCGGGGAGGCTGTCGGCGCAGCGATCGGAACACCGTCCGATCGTTTAGCCGATCGGAAGGACAGGCCAATGACGGAGATGGCAGCCGAACCGCGCGGACCGGACGTCGAGTACCAGCTCGTCGTCACTCTCGACGCGCCACCCGAGGCGGTGTTCCGGGCATGGACCGATCCGGAGCATCTCACGCACTGGTTCGCGCCACACGGCTTCAGCACTCCCCGGGAGCACATCGACCTTGATGTCCGGCCGGGCGGTTCTTGGCGGGCGGAGATCTGGCGGGGTGCCGGGCCGGCGTCCCGGCTCAGCGGTAGCTACATCGACGTCGATCCGCCGGAGCGTCTGGTGTTCACCACCGGTGACCCAGGCAACCGTGACGGCGGGCCGGCGTCGGTGGTGACCGTCGCGTTCGTCGACCTGGTGGGCCGTACCGAAATGCGGTTCAGCCAGGCGGGGTACCAGACCACGGCGGCCCACGCGGACCGAGCACGGGCCGGCTGGGTCGAGTTCTTCCAACGGCTCGCCGCGTACGTGGCCGGCAGTCGTGTCCACTGAGGAGGTCCGGGTCGGAGATCGTGACCCGCGGCGGTGCCGGGCCGAGACGGTTCGTCAGTCAACAGACACAGCCTCACTTCGAAAAGGAATCAGGAAATGACAAGCAGGCTGGTGGTTTCCACCTTTCTGTCGTTGGACGGGGTCATGCAGGGCCCCGGCGGCGTCGGCGAGGACGACTCGAACGGCTTTCCGCACGGTGGATGGCTGCCCCCGTACGTCGACGAGGGGTTCGGGCGCATCATGACCGAGGTGTTCGAGCGGGCGGACGGCATGCTGCTCGGCCGCAGGTCGTACGAGATTCTCGCCTCGCACTGGCCCAACGTGCCGGACGAGGAGGGCGGCGAGAAGATCAACAGTATGGCGAAGTACGTCGCCACGAGGACGCCGATGACCGCCGGGTGGAACAACACCCGGGTTCTGGTGGGTGAGGCTGCACAGACGATCGCCGAGCTCAAGCAGGTCACCGATGGTGAGATCCTCGTGCAGGGCAGCAGCAACCTGCTGCGAACGCTGCAGGAGGCCGAACTGGTCGACGAGTACAAGCTGCTGATCTTTCCCGTCGTCCTGGGTGAGGGAAAGCGGCTCTTCGCCGGGGGGACCACGCCGGCCGGGCTGAAGCTCACCGGGTCGACCATCACCGACGCCGGCGTCGCGTACCTCCGCTATGACTGGGTGGGCAAACCCACCTACGGCGCGGTCGTCTAGGTCGATATCCGGGAGGGGAGGGCTCGTCCCTCCCGGATTCCCGAAATGCCGCCGGCCGAGCGATGGCCGGATGGAGCCGGGTCGCCCGGCCTGTCTCCGATCGCCGGCGATCGAGACGGGCACGAGAGGTCGAATGATGATCCTCGAACCCCGGCTGGAAACGCGGGTGCGCTTTGCCGATCTCGGCCCACAGCCCGGTCCTGGTCCCCGCCATCGTCGGCGTTCGCCGGGTTCCGGTTTCCGCCCGAGGTCATTGTCCCTGCGGTGGGCTGGGACCTGCGTTTCAACCTCTCGTACCGGGATGTCGAAGAACTCCTGACCGGGGGCGGGGTCGAGGTTGATCATGTGACGGTATGCTGGTGGGTGCGGCGGTTCGCTCCGCTGCTGGCCGACGCGGCCCGATTCTGTCGCCACTCACCAGGCGACCGCTGTTTCGTCGACGAGACTTACGTCAGGGTCAACGGGATCTGGCCGCACTGAAGGTCACGCCGGCCGAGGTGGTCACCGGCGGCCGCCGTCTACCCAGACATGCGCGACGAACAGGTCCCGTCCGCGTGGCATCACGTCGAGCGGTACGCCAACAATCCGATCGAGGCCGATCACAGCCAGCTCGAGTGCCGGCTGAAACCGATGCGCGGACTCCGTACCGGCCGGGCAGCCCAAGTGATCATCGCCGGCCACGCCTTCGTCCAGAACCTCCGCCGAGGACACTACGAACTCGCCACCGACACTCCACCGATCAGGCGGGTCGCCGCTTGCGTTCACCGAGCTGACCCAGGCCATCTGACCTGAGCTGCCAACCCGGCTCACCGCGCCCGTCGAACCACGAACGCAACAGCGCCCAGGGTGGAGATCGGCCACGGACTTTCGAGGACTCCGGATCGGGTACCAACCCCCCGAAGACGCCAACCGATATCGCGCAGCTCCACAACCTTCATCGGGTTCAATAACAGGAATTTGTCTGTTCATCGGAAATTCACCAGGCCGGAGATTTACCATCGTTATCACCGGCAGGCCGCGACTACCGCCGATGGTCCCGGACCCCTCGTCACAATGAACCCTTTTCAACCTCGAACCCTTTTCAACCTCCCTTTGCGGTGCGGTGGACCGCAAGGTCAGACGCGGTGCGTGAGCGCCGCGCGCTTCAGGTGGAAAAGGGTTCAATGCCCGCCTGACCGCAGCGTCAGCCTCGACGGGGGATCCCGATGTACTCCACTTCCATCACCGATCGCCGCGTCCCTACCCTCCGGGACCGCTATCTGCCGGAGCGCAACGCGTTCGGGCTGCTCCGGCTCGTCCTGGCCCTCGGGGTGCTCGTCGCGCACACCTGGCCGCTCGGTTTCGGACTGCCGAGCCCGGGCTGGTACGCCAGTTCCGGGCAGAGCGATCTCGGCATGTTGTCGGTCCAGGGTTTCTTCGTCCTCTCCGGCTTTCTGGTTGCCGGCAGCGGGCTACGCTGCTCGCTGCCGCGGTTCGGCTGGCACCGATTCCTGCGGATCTTTCCGGGCCTGTGGGCCTGTCTGCTCGTCACCGCGCTGGTCTTCGCACCCCTGGCCGCCTACCTGGAGATCGGCACTTTGGCCGGTTTCTGGAGCCATCCGGCCGGCCCCCTGGACTACCTGCTGACCAACTGGTTTGCCTCGATGGAGCAGTACCCGATCTCGGGTCTGCTCGCCGATACCCCGTTCGGCCGGATGCTCGGCGCGCCCAGCGCCTTCGACGGCTCGCTGTGGAGCCTCCGCTACGAGTTGGTCTGCTATGCCGTGGTCGGTGCGCTGGTGGCGACTGCGGTGCTCCGACGGGCTCCCCGGGCGGTGCTGCTACTGCTGCTCGGGCTCTACGCGCTGATTCTCCGAGACCTGCTGACGGCACCGCACTGGGCGGTCCGGCCCCCGGAGCACGGGGCGGTGGGGCCGTTTCCGCTGATCGGGTCGTTCGCCGCCAACCACCTGCTCTACCTCGGTTTCCTGTTCCTGCTGGGAACCGCGGCCCGGCTGTACATGCATCGCCTGCCGATGACCGGCGGGCTGGCCCTGCTGGCCGCCGTCCTGGTCGCCGCGTCCCTGTGGCAGGGCGGATTCATCGCGATCGGCCTGCCCGGGTACGCCTACCTGTTGCTCTACCTCGCGGTCGCGGTACGGGGCCGGCTGACCGTGGTCGGCCGCGACCGGGACTACTCGTACGGCACCTACCTGTACGCCTTTCCCGTGCAGCAGTTGGTCGCGCTGTTCGGTGGCGCCCGGTACGGGCTGGTCGGATACCTGCTGCTCTCGCTGGCCGGCACGCTGGTCTTCGCCGTCGCCTCATGGCACCTGGTCGAAAGACCGGCGCTGCGGCTCAGGGACTACCGTGGTTGGCCGCCCCGGTACGCCGGCCCGGCCCCTCGGTCGCGTACGACCCGGCGGCGGCCGCGCCACCGGGCCGCCAACCGGTGGGCGCCGACCCGGTCGAAGGCGAACCTGGCAAACCCGGCAGCACCGTGGACTCGGAACGGGACAGAGCCGTCCGTCCCGCCGCAGGTGCCGCTTGCGGAGGTGTCAGCGGATGGCACAGAGTCTCCAGCGCCGCCTCCGCCCCGGGCGCCGAGGCGGTTCCAGGCCGCTGCCTCGGCCCAGGAACATCCGGCCTCGGCCCAGGCACATCCGCAGATCTCGGACGCAGTCTCGGCGCAGTCGCGCCAGCCAATGCAGGATGTGGCTCCGGTGTCCCACCCGGTGCAGCTGTCGGGCGGGGTTCGGCCGGGCACCGGCAGGATTCCGGTGTTCATCCGGCTCCGGTCCGTCGGCTCGACCGGTGGCCGGCCCGCCGTCCGCCGGCGGCGTGGCGGATTCGGGTGACACCGATGCCATGCGGGCGACCCCGGCGGTCACCATCCTGATGCCTCCCGCGCAGCCATCCGACGGCCCATCGACCGTGAGCGGGCCGGCTACGGCGGCTGACGAGCGCGTCCATCCCCGACTGCGACCCGGGGCGTTCGCTCGAACGCAATCATGTCCCGGGTTCCCGACAGCCCGCGGAGAGAGCACCCACTGGCTGACGGGAGTGGGGACGACCAGCGACAGCCGCCCCCACTCCCGTCAACACTTCGCCTGCCCCACCATCGGAAGCGGCGGAGCGGCAGCAGGGGTGTTCAACGGGCGCGGTGCGCCCCCACCGGACGTCGGCCGCGTTGCCGCAACCACAGGCCCAGCACCAGGAGTACGCCGAGCAGCACGCCCGCCGACACCAGCAGCAGTACGAGCGGCGGCCCGTCATCCTCCGCTGTCGTGATCGAACCGGGCGGTGGTTCGGGCAGGCTGAGCGTCGCTGTGGACTCCCGCGACACCGTCCCGCTGGCGACGGCCAGTTCGGCGGTCCAGGGGCCGTTCGGTAGCCGCCCGTGGAGCGGTACGGTCATCGAACCGGAGCTCTCCGGTGCGATCGTCACCCCGCCCAGCGCGGTGAACGGCCCCAGCGTCGCCGGGTTGGCCGCCGTCGAGAGTCGTAGGGTGCCGTGTGGGTCGAGCGCCCGGGTGCCGGTGTTGCGGACCTGGGCGACCACCACCGGTACGCCCCGGGCGGTCTGTTCGGCCCGCATGCTCACGATCTCGAAGTCGGGCGGTGGCTCCGCCCCGGTGCCGACGTTCAGGTAGACCCGCAGGCCCGTGCGGCGTACCGGTGGCGACTTGGCGGTCCGGTTCGACGACTTCGGTGTCGCTTCGGTGCTCTGCGCCCAGATCATGGCATAGCGCTCGCCTTTCTCGGCGGACAGCGGGACGGTGAACCGGATCCGCACCGACTTCTTCGCCCTCGGCTCCAGCCGGAAGTTCGCCGGCTGGACCCGGATCCAGCGGCTCAGCTCGTTGCTCGTCCGCCCCTCGGCGTAGCTGAAGGTGTCGTTCCGGATGGTGGCACCGGCCGGGTAGACGGTGATGCGCTGCCCGAGCCGGGACGGGTTGACCACCTCGATCCAACGCTCGACGACGTGGCCCGGTCGGGCGTGCGCCACGAGCCGGGAGGGGCTGCCGTCCGTCGGGGCGCCGCCGGACGCGGTGGCAACGCGTACCTCCAGCGGGCCGCTGCCGTCGGTGGCGGCCGCCACCGACGCCCCGGCCGTGGTCGCCGTGGCCAGTTGCAGGGTCAGGCCGGCGGTGACGGCGACGATGCCGAGCCGGCGGAGTGATGTGTGCATATACATGGCAGATCGCAGACCTTCTGTTGACGCTCGGAAACCGGGTCCCCCGTCGCCCGGGCTCGCGGGCGCTCGCGGCCGGGACGGTGGATGGCGCTGGCCGCCCGGCCCGCGAGTGCGGATGGTTGGGAACTATCGGATGGGAGAGAGCACCGAGCGGGGTGCGCCGGCCCGTTGAACGAGCCGGCGGACCAGGTCGAGGTCGTCGACCTCGGCCCCGTCGAGATCCACCGATGCCATCGCGGCGTCGACCTCGACGTCGCGCCGCTCCGTCGCCGGCTGGCCGGTCGATGCGGCCACATGATCCGGCCGGGACGCGGGGAGGAGCAGTTCGGCCAGGGCGGCGACGGCCCGGCCGGCTGCCCGGCCGTCCCCGAACGGGGACGACACCGTCGGCACCGGATCGGAGCGGAGTTGGGCGACGACCGCCTCGGCGATCCGCTTCGGGCTGGTGCCGACCAGCCGTCCCCGGCCGGCGGCGAGCACCTCGGGACGCTCGGTCCGGTCCCGGGTCACCAACACGGGCGCGCCGATGGTGGCGGACTCCTCCTGAATGCCACCCGAGTCGGTCAGTACGACGTCGGCGACGAGCAGCAGGCCGATCATCTCCGGGTACGGCACCGCCGGTACGATCCGCACGGCCGGTACGCCGACCAGCGCGGTCCTGATCTCCGCCCCGAGCGCCGGATTGGGATGCAGGACGACGATCACCTGCGCGTCGGGGCGGGCCTCGGTGATCTGCACCAGACCCGCGCAGATGTCGCGTACTCCCTGGCCCCAGTTCTCCCGGCGGTGCATCGTGGCCACCACGACCGGCCGGGTGTGATCCAGCCAGTCCGGCGGCCGGGCGAGGTCGTTGTCGACCAGGTGGTCGAGGGCGTCGACCACGGTGTTTCCGATGAGCACGATTCGCTCCGCCGGCACCCCCTCGGCGAGCAGGTGCCGGCGCGCGGTGTCGGTCGGCGCGAGGTGGAGGTCGGCGAACCGGGCAAGGAGCGCCCGGTTCGCCTCCTCCGGAAAGGGTTCCCGCAGGTTGTGAGTGCGTAGTCCGGCTTCCAGGTGTACGACGGGCAGGCCGCGCCAGAACGCGACCAGTCCGCCGGCCAGCGCGGTGAGGGTGTCGCCCTGTACCACCACGGCGGCCGGGTTCCGGCGGTCCAGCGAGGCGTCCACGGCAGCCAGTAGTGCCACTGCGAGCTCCGCCAGCGAACCGTCCCGCCGCACCGGGATCAGCACCTCGTCGGGTGCCAGACCGAAGGGAGCCAGGGTCTCGGCCACCTGGTCGGGCTGCTGCCCGGTGTCGATGAGCGTCGTCGCGAAACGACCGTCGCGACCCAGTTCCAGCGCCAGCGGTGCCAGCTTGATCCCCTCCGGGCGGGTGCCCGCCAGGAGGACGATCTCCGGTCGGTCGAATTCCCTGTCTCCCATGCCTGCTCCTACGACCGGGTCGCGGCTTCGCGACGGATGCGGTGGCGCAGGAACCCGCCGACGGCGACGAGCCCGAGCGTTCCGGCGGCGATCGGCGCGCCGGCCAGCGGGATGACCGGGATCGGCGGCGCGATGGCGTTCGGTCCGCAGATCACATTGCCCACCTCGAGCGAAACCAACGACCCGGCCAGCGCGTCGATCTGCAACGCCGTCACGTCGATCTGCCCCGGTCCGGAACTGGTCTGTGCGTTCAGCAGAATGTTGAGCAGGCCCGGCACGGTCAGTCCGGTGTTGGGTGGCGGGTTGGCGGGCAGGTTGAGCAGCGTCGTCTCGACGCCGAGGACGGTCGAGGTGATCCGCGCGTTCACCAGCGAGGCGGCGCCGTTGGCGGTCGGCGTGCTGGTCGCTTCGCAGGTGGCGTAGATCGCGTCAGCGGTCAGTGCGATGGTCGCGCCGGCCACGACGCCGAGCGTCAGGTCGACCTCGGATCCGTTGTTGACGGTGCAGGTGCCGTCCGGGCCGATCACGAACTCGCCGCCCGTGCCGAGTACGCCGGCGCAACCGCGCGAGACACCGCCGAACAGCGCGGTACCGTACTGGCCCAGTACGCCGGCGCTGATGACGTTCTGGCTGCCCAACACGCTCAGGGTGGGGTCGGAGTCCCCGGTGGTGGTCTCACTGCCACCGTCGGTGTTGTTGGCGGTGAACGTGCCCGAGCTGGCCACGGTCCCGCCGAGCAGCGTGATGTTCAGCGCGGACGCCGATACCTGCGAGGTGTCGGCCAGCGCCGGCGATGCGGCCAGGAGGACGGCGGTGAAGCCGGCGGCCGCCGCTGCGGCTAACCGTCCGAACGGTAAGCGCTTTTCTATCATGGTTGAACCGCTCCTTGCTTGCTGAAGGTGAACTGGGGTGGGATCCCCGTGCCGGGGTCCCGCACCGGGGGATGCTTTACGGGCGTGGCGATGCCGCGCCACGGGTCAGCGCGACCTGGACGAGGTCCTGGGAACGCGCGGTCTTCTGCCAGTCGGATCGGGCGGTGAGCAGGCGGAGGAACGCCCACCACACGGCCACGCACTGGACGTAACTGTTGAGCCAGTGACCGAGGCCGAGCCCGATCGCGGCCGGCACGCTCAGGCTGCGGTCGCAGCGGGCCCGGTAGATGAGGCCCCAGACGGCGAACGGCAGGATGCCGAAGACCACGACCAGCGGGAGCACCCCCCAGCCGCCGTGCGCCCACCAGCCGCTCAGCCCGGACGGGGTCTGCCAGATGTAGTAGCCGAGTACTCCGAAGCAGCCGAGGTAGACGATCGTGCCGCCGAGTTGGGTCCACGGTGCGGAGAGGAAGTGGGTGATCTCCACGGCGGCGGTGTTGCGGATGTGCCGAGACGTCAGGACGGCCCAGCCGTACCGCGCGCACTGCATGGAGCCCTGCGCCCAGCGAGTACGCTGCCGGATCAGCAGCCGGAGCTTCGTCAGCGCCTCCTGGGCGACCCAGGTCTCCGGGCAGTACTCGGTTCGGCCCCCGGCGAGGAGCACGTGCAGGCCCAGTTCGAAGTCCTCCAGTAGCGCCCCGTGCCACGGGGTGCCGTGCTGTTGCGCGATCCGGTCCAGCACGTCGAGCCGGGTGAACTGTCCGTTGCCGCCCATACCGACGCTGCCGGTCCGGCGTCGCAACTCCTGCATCGCGGCGATCGGCCCCCGGAACTCCATGTCCTGAAGCCGGATGAGTAGTTGGCTCCACCACCGTCGACTGGTCCGGGACCGAGATTGTCCGCAGTCGAGCATCCGCACCTCGATCTGCACGGCGGAGATCCGGGAGCGGCTGAAGTAGCGCCGGCCGGCGAGGGCGGTGAAGCATCCGGGATCGAGCCTGCTGTCGGCGTCGACCACGCCGACGAGGACCCGGCTACGGTCGGCGTCGGCCGGCAGGTCGGCCCGGATCGCCCGCCAGCCCGCGTTGAGCGCGGCGCCCTTGCCCTGGCGGGCGTCCGGCATGACCCGGTGCACCACTCGAACCCGGGGGTCGGCCGAGAGTACGTCGAGCAGCTCACCCGTGCCGTCCGTGGACGCGTCGTCGACGCACCAGATCGTCGCCTGGGGGCAATCGCGCAGCAGGCCGCGTACGGTATCGCCGACCACCGAGGACTCGTCGCGGCAGGGGACGAGGAGGTGCCAGCTGAACTGGGCCGGATCGCCGCCACCGCTCCGGTCGCTGCGCAGGAAGATGACCATGATACCGACGACGTACGCGCAGAAGGTCACACAGAGCAGGAAGGCCAGGGTGTTCAGTATCTCCAGGGTGCTGAGTTCAAGCGACATGACCGGCTCTCCGAAGTGGTCGGCCGCGGGTCAGCAGCATGACGAAGAGGATTGCGCTGCCGACCAGGCCTAGCGTCGTGATCACCGAACCGATCAGGACGTGGCTGCGCTCGTAGCCCTGCTCGAATCCCCACAGCCGCATCGAGCCGACCACTGCGGCGAGCCGGAGCTGGTTGACGGCGACGAGCAGTAGCGCGGTGATCGCACAGCACACCGACGCCCGTAGCACGCTGACCCGCCGGATGAGGACGAGGAAGGCGGCCAGGGCCGTCGGCGGGATCAGCAGCAGCCCGACCGAGCAGCCGAGAGTCACCATGAAGCCGACCCACCGCTGGTCGAGCGGAAAGATCACGGTCGAGTAGCTTGAGCGGGCGTCGGCGAGCCCGAGGGCGTCCACGAACCGGGCGCTCAGCCAGGCCTCGCCGCCGGCTATCCGGCGGAGGTTCGCGGCCACCACAGCGGCGGCCGCGATCCCCGCCAGAGCGGCCAGCAGAAGCCGGCCCCGGTTGTGTCGACCGGACGGCGCCCGGTCGCGCCCTCCGGTCGCACGCCGGGCGGTGCTCCGCAGGTGCGTACCGGTCACCGGGACCGCTTCTGCAGCACCAGCAGCACCATCGCCGCACCTAGGATGACCATTCCCAACCCGGCCAGCAGCCAGGATTGCAACGCCACCCCGGTCAGGGCCAGCCCGCCGCCGGTCGGTGGTCCTTTGGGACCGTACATGACCATCACCCCGTTCCTTCGCTCCGGACAGCGGCAACACTAAGGGTGAAAAGCCGCAGAGTTAGCAAAGTCGCCCAAAAACCTCGTAACGGGCGTAGTTCGTCTGCGGCGTGCATCGAATAGCCAGATGGGTTCTCACGTTTCGACGCCAGGGCGCGTAGCGACAGCCGGAGGAGTTGAACGCACCTTTTTGGCCTGTTCGCCCGTATGGGGGGTTTTGCCGTGTTTAAGGTATCTCCAAGTATGGATCGAACATGTCAAGCGATTCAGGTTCTCCACAGCAGAGCAGATTCGGAAAGCCCACGACGTTGAGCATCGACCAGCCGCAACTCGGCCAGTTCACGCCGCCCGGCGTGCAGGGCGCCGCCGGCCCGGAGCGCCCTACCGGCGCCGGACGTCGCCGTACCGGTGCGCGGCATCGCATCGACCCGACCCCGGCCCGCCGGACCGGCCGGCACCGCCGCGCCCGGAACACCGCTGCGGGCCGTCGCGCGACGCCGATCCGCAAGGGCGTACGGGCGCTGGTCCTGGAGCCGCGGGCCGGCGACGCCACACCGGACCGGCTGGCGGACGAGTTCGACGTCGCCGTACGCCTGCCACTGCCCGACCGGATGGAGCAGCTCGATGCGGCGCTGCTGCGATGGCGGCCCAAACTGCTGTTCTGCAAGCACCCGCTGGACAGCCTCGACGAACGGCTCGCCGCGGTCTGTCTCGCCCACGACATCGAGATATTCGTCCTCGCCCATCCGGTCTACGGATTGCTGCAACCCGCCCGGCTGCGCCGGTTCGGCGGACTGCCGTGGCTGCGGCTGCGCACCGGACGGTCGAGGGACGAGCGGCGCAAGCGCGGTCTCGACGTCGCGGTGACGCTGCTCTGCGTCCCGGTGGCACTACCGGTGATGCTGTTGATCGCGGCCTTCGTGAGCCTCAGCGGGCCGCCACTCTACCTCCAGGAGCGGGTGGGCGCGGGAGGGCGCCGGTTCCACATGGTCAAGTTCCGCACGATGCGCACCGACGCCGAGCGGGACACCGGACCGGCACTGGCCTGCGTGGACGACGCCCGGGTGACCCGGGTCGGCCGGCTGCTACGGCGGTTCCGGCTCGACGAGCTTCCGCAACTGTGGAACGTGCTGCGTGGCGACATGAGCCTCGTCGGCCCGCGGCCCGAGCGCCCCGAGTTCGTCGCGACCTTCCGTGACCTTCCGCACTACGACCTCCGGCACCGGATCCGGCCCGGCATGACCGGGATCGCGCAGCTCACCGGTGGCTATGCCGCGACGGTGGAGGAGAAGCTCCGCTGCGACCTGCTGTACCTGCACTGTCGCTCCCTGCGGCTGGACCTGCTGCTGGTGCTACTGACCGTCGTCGAGCTGTTCCGGGGTTTTCCCCGTGGCTAGCGCCGCATCGACCGCCGGCCGCCGGCTGACCCGCAACTCCGCCAGCCTGATCGCGGCCCGGATCGTGATGGCCGTGGCCGGGCTCGCCTCGCTGCCGGTCCTCTACGACCAACTCGGCGCCGCCCGGTTCGGGGTGTGGGCACTGCTCGGCGGCCTGGTGGCGATCGTCGCATTGGTCGACCTCGGGCTCGGGTCCGCCCTCGTGCGGCAGGTCGCCGGGGCCCTGAGCGACACCCTGCACCGGTCCGCGCGGCTGGCGCTCGGGGTCGGCCTGGTCTGGGGGCTCGTGCTCTGGCTGGTCGCCTCCGCCGGCACGCTGGTCGGCTGGCCCTGGCTGGCCCGGCTCCTTCAGTTGAACGAACTGGCTGACGAGGCCCGGCAGGCCGCCCTCACCCTGCTGCTCGGGTTGCTCTGCGACGGGGTGGCGTTGCCTTGGCGGGCGGTGCTGGAAGGTACCCAGCGGTATACCGCACTGGCCTGGGCAGGCGGCGGCACCGCGGTGCTCGGCGCGGCGCTGGCGGTGCTGGTCGTACGACTCGGCGGCGGCCTGCTGGCGCTGGCCGTCTCCGCCGCGGCGACCAGCGCGCTCCGCGCCGCACTGGTGATAGCCGCAGCCCGGCGCTGGCGGCCCCGGCTGCGCCCCACCCTGCGCGGTGCCCGTTCCGACGAGCTGCGCCAGTTGCTCCGATACGGGCTGCGGGTGCAGGTGACCGGTGCGGCGGGAGCGGCGAACCTGGAGCTGGACCGCTTCGTCCTGAGCGGCACCGCCGGACCGACCGTGGCCGGCGGCTTCGAACTCGGCAGCCGGCTGCTGAACATGCTGCGTCTGCCGCCCGCCATCGTGTTGCTCACGATCTTCCCGATGGCGGTTACCCGGGCGGCCACCGAGGGGCCGGCCTGGCTCGACCGCTTCCACCTGACCGCCACGAAGTGGCTCACCGCGTTCGCCGCGGTCAGCAGCGCGCTACTGGTGGTCTCCGCCGACCCGCTCGTCCGGCTCTGGCTCGGCCGGCCCGTCTGGTGGGCAACGGTGAGCATCGCGGTACTGGCCCCGAGCTACGCGCTGAACCTCCTCTCCGGAGCGACCGCGATCGTGCTACGGGTCGAGGGCCGACCGGGCCAGGAGACCGGATACGCGCTGCTCTCCGTCCTGCTGAATCTCGCGCTGACCTGGCCACTGTTGCACCTGCTCGGCCCGGCCGGCGTACCGCTGGCCACCTCGATCGGGATCGCCGTTGGCACCGCGTACTTCGTCGGGCGCTTCCACCGGACAAGCGGCCGGCCGATTGGGCCGGTACTGCGGGCCGTCCGGCCGTCCCTGGCGGCCGGCGCGCTCGCCGGCCTCGCCGGTGGGTTCGCGGCCCGGGTGCTGCCGGACGGGCCTGGGCGGCTCGACGCCGGCCTGGCGGTGCTGACCCGGTCCGGCGTGGTGGTGCTGCTCGCCGCCTCCGTGCTGCTCGGCACCGGCTTCCTGGACCGGGACGACCGTGCCCGACTTCGTCGGCTGCTGCGCGGACCCCGATCGATGGCTCGGACGATCGGTGGTGCCCTCCGGTGAGTGTCTCGGTGGACTGTGACCGGTGCCTGGTGTGTGGTCGGGTCGGTGGGCATGGTGTGGCGTTCGCGGGTCTGTTGCGGCGTTGT